>CAXUBM010000102.1:1014-7017 GCA_964249235.1 uncultured Acetobacteraceae bacterium
TGATCCGCCACTTGTGGGGGCGGGGGATGAGGCGGGGTCGCGGCTCCGGTGTTGGCGATGTATGGAAATGACGACCAGATCGTTCCTTGCGCGAATGCGGCGCCGTTGTCGCTGCCGTTGGCTGCATTGCCTTGATTCCTCTGTGTGCAGCAGAAGCCGCGTCGGTCGAGGCGGTTCAACGATGCATCTCCATCATCAGGGGAGAGGCTGACCGCAAAGGCAGCGGCGGCGCTCGCGATCCGGGCGTGGATCGTCGCCGTCCGATGCTTGCGCTCTCCGGCGCTGCGCCGCCGCCACGGCACCGATCTTCGCCACCACCCAGGTGAAGCAGGTCCAGACCCGACGCGCCTCCGACCTCCGCAAAAACACTATTCTTTGATGTGTATCTCGTGATAGCTGGACTCGAAGGGGATTATCCGTAAACATCGCCCTCGGGCGCTAGAACGGGACATGGAGCAATCAAGCGCGTGGAATGCAGGCCTCTTCGACCTTTCGCGAACTCGGACCGGACGTCCGACAGCCGCACGCCGGCCCGCGCCCTCCATTCTCGGGCGACGCCCACGCGTCGCGTCGCGACGGATCCGGCGAACCAGCCTCGGCATCGCCATTGGCGAGGCCGCGGTCGTCATGGGTGCGAGCGGCCCGGGCAGGCGAGGACGAGAGCTGCGCCACCAGCTCAGCCACCGGAGATCTAAATGACCAGGCAGATCCGCTTCAACGCTTTCGACATGAACTGCGTCGGGCATCAATCCCCGGGGCTCTGGGCCCATCCGCGGGATCGATCCTGGCAATACAAAGACCTGGAGTACTGGACGGGGCTGGCGAAAACGCTGGAACGTGGCGTGTTCGACGGCATCTTCATCGCCGATGTGCTGGGCGTGTACGACGTCTATAAAGGCAATGCGGAGCATGCCATCCGGCAGGGGGCGCAGATCCCGGTCAACGATCCGCTGCAACTGGTGCCTGCCATGGCCGTCGCGACCGAGCACCTGGGTTTCGGGATCACCGCCTCGATCTCCTTCGAGCACCCGTATCCGTTCGCCCGGCGCATGTCGACGATGGACCACCTGAGCAAAGGCCGCGCCGGCTGGAACATCGTCACCTCCTACCTCGAAAGCGGCGCCCGCAACCTCGGCCAGGCGTCCCAGGTGGCGCACAACGACCGCTACGACGTCGCCGAAGAATACGTCGAGGTGCTCTACAAGCTTTGGGAAGGGAGCTGGGAAGACGGCGCCGTCGTGCGTGACCGCGATGCCCGCATCTTCGCCCATCCGGAGAAGGTGCACGAGATCGGCCACGAGGGTCGCTTCTTCCAGGTGCCGGGCTACCACCTGTGCGAGCCCTCGCCGCAGCGCAGCGTGGTGCTCTACCAGGCGGGCGCCTCCGGCCGCGGCAAGGCATTCGCGGCGCAGCATGCGGAATGCGTGTTCGTGGCCGCGCCGACGAGGCCGATCCTCAAGGCCTACGTCGCCGACATCCGTCGCCAGACCGCGGCGGCGGGGCGCGATCCGCGAAAGCTGCGCATCTACACACTGCTCACGGTCATCGTGGACGAGACCGACGCAATAGCGCGTGCCAAGTTCGAGGAGTATCAGCGCTACGCGAGCTACGACGGGGCGCTCGTGTTCATGTCGGGCTGGACCGGCATCGACTTCGGCCAGTACGCGCCCGCCGACCTGATCCGCAAGGTCGAGACCAACGCCATCATTTCCGCCGTCGAGGCGTTGTCCGACGGTGATCCCGACAAGCGCTGGACGGTCGAGGAGCTGGCGAAGTTCGGCGGCATCGGCGGAATGGGACCGGCGATCGTGGGCTCGGCCGCCACCGTGGCCGACATCCTGCAGGACTGGGTGGCCGAGACCGGGGTCGACGGCTTCAACCTGGCCTACGCGGTTACGCCCGAGACTTTCGAGGACGTGGTCCGGCACTTGGTGCCGGAGCTGCAGCGGCGCGGCGCGTATCCGACCGCCTACGTGCCCGGCACGCTGCGCGAGAAGCTGTTCGGCGACGGCCCCTACCTCCCCGCCGAACATCCCGCGGCGCGTTATCGCGACATCGAGCGCGTCAAGCGCGAGGCCGCGGCGGCGCGGCGACCGGCCGCCTGACGGGCATGATCGAGATCAAAGGACTGCACAAGACCTATGGACTGCCGGGGGGCGGGGCGGCCGAGGTGCTCAGGGGCATCGACCTGCTCGTACCCGACCGTTGCATCACCGCCGTGGTGGGGCCGAGTGGCTCGGGCAAGACGACTCTGTCGCGGTGCATCAGCCTGCTCGACCGGCCGACCGCCGGATCCATCCTCGTGAACGGGACGGACCTGTCGCACCTGGCGGGCGAGGCGCTGCGGCGGCAACGGCGCGCCATCGGCACGATCTTCCAATCGTCGGCGCTACTGAGGCGCAAGACGACGGCGGAGAACGTCGCCTTGCCGCTGCGCTACCTCGGCGTGACGGAGGCGGGCATCCGGCGGCGCGTGGACGAGCTGCTGGATAAGGTCGGGCTTTCCGACAAAGCGGACGACTATCCGGGCCAGCTCTCGGGCGGCCAAAGACAGCGCGTCGGCATCGCCCGTGCGCTCGCGCTCGGCCCACAGATGCTGCTGTCCGATGAGGCCACCTCCGGGCTCGACCCGCAGGCGACGGAGTCGATCCTGGCGCTGCTGCGGCAACTCACCGACCAGTACAGCCTCTCCGTGATCCTGATCACCCATGAAATGGACGTCGTACGCGGCATGGCCGATCAGGTGGCGGTGCTGCGCCAGGGCCGCATCATCGAACGAGGATCGGTCGGCGAGCTCGTCGCCGATCCGGCTTCGGCGGCGGGCGGCCAGCTTCTGCCGGTGGCGGCGGCGCTGAGCGATGATCTCGGATTGCTGCAGCTCGACGTACGCTACGCCGCCGACCGATCGGTCCCGGCCGACTGGATCAGCCGGCTGTGCGAAGCGCTGCCGGTGCGCGTGTCGCTGCTGGGTGGTGGCGTGCAGGCGGCGGCGGGCGGCACCATCGGGCGGCTGACGCTCGGCGTGAGCTGGAGACCCGGATCGTCGCCCGGCACCGGAGCCGTGCTGCGCGAGCTGTCCCGCCTGGGCCTGAACGCGGTTGTGCTGCGGGAGGCTGCTCCCCACTCAACTCCGGAATACGCGTCGTGAGCACCCGTCCGATCACGCAGGACATCGTCCTCAGCAACGACACGCCCTGGGCGGACCTGCCGTCGCTCATGCTGCCGGCCTACGTCCAGACCTGGATCATGATCGTGATCGTCATGGCCTTCGTGATCACGATCGGCGGCGGCGCCGGCGTGACGCTGTTCAACAGTTCCGCCCGCGGGCTGCGCCCACATCGCCGCGTCAACGCTGTCCTGAGCTGGGTCGTCAATATGGGACGGTCGCTGCCCTTCCTGGTGCTCATGGCGGCGATCATCCCTTTCACGCGTCTCCTCACGGGCACGACCATCGGCATCCCGGCGGCAGTGGTGCCGATGGTGGTCGCGGGCATCCCGTTCTTCGCCCGCCTGGTCGAAACCGCACTCCGCGAGTTGCCGGAGGAGGCGACCGCGGTCGGCCTCGTGTCGGGTGGCTCCGTCATGCAGATCGTCGGTACAGTGCAGCTCAGCGAGGCACTACCCGGCCTGATCGCGGCGGTCACGTTGAACGTGATCTCCATGATCGAATACTCCGCCATAGCCGGCACGATCGGGGCCGGCGGCATCGGCTACCTCGCGGTGGTCTACGGCTATCAGCGGTTCGACCAGCACGTGATGATCGCCACCATCGTCGTCCTCGTCGCCACCATCCAGCTCGTCCAGTTCCTCGGCGACCGGCTCGCCGCGGCCGCACGGCGTCCATGACCCAGCTTCCACCAGCATCGAGATCACGTACATGACCAGAGACCAGGTTGAGTTCGAGTTCAAGAAGAAGAGCAGGCTCCCGATACTGGTCGGCGGCGTGATCGTGCTGCTGGTGCTCGCTGGCACTACTTATGCGATGCTTGAACGGGGCCGCCAGAAGATCGTGTTCGGCAGCACGCTCAAGATCCATTTCGAGCCCGCGATGGCAGGCGAGGAGAAGCTGATCCGCTTCGTCTCCGACGAGGTGGCCCCCGACTACGGGCTCAAGCTCGAAGCCGTTCCGTTGCAGGATTCCATCCAGGCCAATCGCGCGGTCGCGGATGGGCAATACGCCGCCACGATCCACGAGCACCGCTGGTGGCTCAAGCAGGTGGTCGATGCAAATGGCTTCACGCTGACGCCAACGGAGCCGACCTTCCAGTGGGCTTTCGGCGTGTACTCCGACAACCACCGGTCGGTGGCGGCGCTGCCGCAAGGTGCCGTCATCGCCGTGCCAAGCGATGGCGCTAACCAGGCCCAGGCTCTCTGGCTTCTGCAGCGTGCGGGGCTGATCAGCCTCGATCCGAAGATTGAGCCGCGCGTCGCCAAGCTCCGCGACATCACGGGCAATCCGCATGGGTTCGTGTTCAAGGAGATGGACCTGCTGTCGCTGCCGCGGGTGCTCGACTCAGTCGACGCGGCGGTCGGTTACGTGCTGCAGTTCGACGCCGGCAAGGTTCCGCGCAGCAAGGGCATCCTGTTCCCGCCACCGCCGCGCACCTTCGCATCGCAGCTGGTCGTCGGCACGTCCTACTTGCACGATCCGCAGATCGAGAAGCTGGAGAAGGCGTTCGCCGACCCGCGCATCGCCGCGTATCTCAAGTCCACGAACGATCCGCAGGTCCAGGGCGTCTTGACGCCGGTCTCGGTCAACTGAAGCTCGGACGGGCGCGGGGGCGACCACGCCGCAGGCCCTCCTTGACGTGCGGCAGATGGCGCTCCTGGCCAACAGCGGATTTCCGGTCTGGAGAATGACCCTTCAATGAGCGGGACATAAATTCAGCCTCGTGCCACGCCGTCTCTGACTCAAGCGGAACAGTGGGGCCGATGACGATTCCATCGGGCGGGTCGGCGGCGACGATCGGCGCAACGCGCTGCACCATCCAGAGCGCCAGCCGGTCTAACCCCCTGCTTCCCTCCAGACGGCGGCGCTCAAACTTCCGATTAGTGGACCATCGAGTCCCAGTCAGCCGCCGGATGTCGGCAACGCCAGATCGACTGGCTGAGCTCCAATACGCTGCGACAATCCGCACGTCTGGCGAGCCGACCTTATGAGTGGTCCGAGGGTGCTCAACCTAATCGCGCGACTAAGCACACTGGCAACCCTCGGCGAGTTTGTACGCGGTCGAGGCGGCGAGAGATCGAGGCATAGCGGGCGGGTCTGGGGCGCATGACGTAGGCGCTGCCGGCGAGGTAGACGGGGTCGCCGTCGAGGGCGTCGGCCATCTGGGTGCGGTTGGTCTGCTTGAAGAGGTCGAGACGGGCGGGGTCGCCGGTGATCCAGCGGGCCTGGGTGAAGGGGACGGGGTCGAAGCCGGTCTTGACGCCGTATTCGGATTGGAGGCGGGCGGTCAGGACGTCGAGCTGCAGGGTGCCGACGACGCCGACGATGGGTGGCGTGCCGTCGTGGGGGCGGAAGAGCTGGACGACGCCCTCCTCGGCCAGCTCCTGGAGAGCCTGCTTGAGCTTCTTGGCCTTCATGGGGTCGTCGAGGCGGATGCGGCGGAGGATTTCGGGGGCGAAGTGGGGGACGCCCATGAAGCGGATGTCCTCGTCTTCGGCCAGCGTGTCGCCGATGCGCAGCACGCCGTGGTTGGGGATGCCGACGACGTCGCCGGCGAAGGCTTCCTCGGCGAGCTGACGGTCGCGGGCGAAGAAGAACTGGGGTGCGGTGGTTGGGGGCCATGTTGGCCTGGATCTTGAAGACCCGCGCGGTGAGCTTGGGCTGGGTGGCGTCGACGAGGCGGGTTTCGGCCTGCTGGGATCGGGGCGATGGGCCGAGTGTCGCCAGGGCCTCGAGGAGGTCGGGGACGCCGATCTCGCGCATCGCACTGCCGAAATAGGCGGGGGAGAGGTGGCCGGCGTCGAAGCTCTCGCGGTCGAACTCGGGGAGGGCGG
>CAXUBM010000103.1:0-7013 GCA_964249235.1 uncultured Acetobacteraceae bacterium
CTCGAACCGCTGCTGCCCGGGCGCATCCGCGTCGTTCCTCATGCGCTCACCGCCTCGCCGCCCCGACCGAGCGCCCGCACCCGTGCCGATTTCGGCCTGCCCGAGAACACGCTCCTGGTGATGGTCTCCTTCAGCCTCGCCTCCAGCTTCGAGCGCAAGAACCCGCTCGGCGCCATCGCCGCCTTCCGCGGCGCCTTCGGCGACAGCCGCGACCACCACCTGCTTCTCAAGGTCGGCAAGGCGAGCCATTTTCCCGCCGATCTTCGGCGCCTGCAGGAGGCTGTCGGCGGGAGCCCCAACATCACGATCGACACCGGCCTCTACTCCACCGCAGACACGCACGCGATGACGCGGGCCGCCGACATCGTCCTTTCATTGCACCGCAGCGAGGGTTTCGGGCTCGTGCCCGCCGAGGCCATGATGCTCGGCCGTCCCGTCGTCGCCACCGACTGGTCCGCCACCGCCGAGTTCCTCGACGCCGCGAGCGGTATTCCCATACCCGCCCGCCTCGTCGCGGCGTCCGACCCGCGCTCCGTCTTCGAGGCGCCAGGCGCGGTCTGGGCCGAACCCTGCCATGCCCACGCCGTCGAGGCGCTGCGTCTGCTGGCCGGCGACCACGGCCTGCGCGCCCGCCTCGGCGAGGCCGCGATGGCCCGCGCGACCCGGCAGTTCGGCGATGGTCCCCTGCGCGCGGCGCTCGTCGCCGCCGGCGTCGGCGTGCCTTGAGGATCCTGGTGTGGCAGTGGGGCCGCTTCGGCGCCGGTCCGCGCGTCGCCCTCGAATTCGCCGATGGCCTGCGCGCCGCCGGCGCCGACAGCGTCGTGCTCTCGCTGGCAGAAACCGCCGAGATCCTGTCCGATCCGAGCGCGCCACCCCGCTGTGAACTGACGGCGCGCACCTACGACGGGCCGGTCGGTTTCGCCTGGCGGCTCGTGACCGCACCCTTGTTGCGGCGTTCGCTCGTGGCCAGCCTCGCCGCCTGGCGCCCCGATGTCGCGGTGTGCGCGATGCCCGCCTTGCTCGACAGCGTCATGACCGGCGCGCTGCGCCACCTCGGCATACCCTTTGCCGTGGTCGTCCACGATGCCGACCTGCACCCCGGCGACGGTCTGCCGATGCAGATGCGCATGCAACGCCGGCTGATGAACGAGGCGTCATGCCTCATCACCCTGTCGAACCACGTCGAGGATCGGGTCCGCGAGCAGCTGGGCCCCGATCCGCGCCAGACGCTGTTGCGCGCACGCCTGCCGCCGTTCCGCTTCGGCCCGGTTGCGCCGCGCGCGCGAAGCGGAGACGGCCCGCTGCGGCTCCTCTCCTTCGGCCGGCTTCTGCCCTACAAGGGTCTCGACCTGCTCGCCGATTCCTTGCGCCTTCTCGGCGCGCGCGACGATCTCGTGGTCCGCGTCGTCGGGCAGGGACCGGAGCACGCCGCGCTCGAGGAGCTGCGCGCGCTGCCCAATGTTTCCGTCGAAAGGCGATGGGTGCCCGAAACGGAGATCGCGTCGCTTCTGGCCTGGTCCGACGCCTTGGTGCTGCCTTACCGCGAGGCAAGTCAGAGCGGCGTCGCGGCCGCCGCGATTTCCTCCAGGCGCCGCGTCGTCGCCACCCGCGTCGGCGGACTGACCGAGCAGTTCCGGGACGAACCTCTCGCGGTGATGTGCGATCCCGAACCGGCCAGCATCGCGGAGGCGATCGACTTCCTGACCAGGAACGACCCGGTGGCAACGGAGCCCGTCCGCGACGAGTGGCCGCAGGAGGCGCGTCGGCTCCTCGACGCGCTCGACGCGGCGTTCGGGCCATTCAGGCCGGTGGGCCTGGCGTTCACCTCCGGCTGAGGTGAACCGGTGTCCAGGCCGTCAGAGCGAGCGGACGTCCGCCACCGTGACCCGCGTGCGGATCAGCTTCTCGATGTCGCGCAGATAGCTCCGCTCGGCGGTGTCGCAGAAGCTGATCGCGAGTCCGGACTGCCCGGCGCGCGCCGTCCGGCCGATCCGATGGACGTAGCTCTCCGGCACGTTCGGCAGCTCGTAGTTGATGACGTGCGTCACCCCGTCGACGTCGATGCCGCGTGCCGCGATGTCGGTCGCCACCAGCACCCGCACCTCGCCCTCGCGGAACGCATCGAGCGCGCGCTCGCGCTGGCCCTGGCTCTTGTTGCCGTGGATCGCCGCCGCCGGCACGCCCGACCGTCCGAGATGTTCGCAGACCCGATCCGCACCATGCTTGGTCCGGGTGAAGACCAGCGCCCGGCCATCCGACGTGCCGCGCAGGACGCGCGCGAGCAGGTTGCGCTTCTCCCCCTGTTCGACGAACACCACCCGCTGCTCGACCCGCTCCGCGGTGGTCGCGACCGGCGCCACCGCCACCCGCACCGGCGCGCGGGTCAGCGACGACGCCAGCTGGGTGATCTCCCTGGGCATCGTCGCCGAGAAGAACAGGCTCTGCCGCTGCTGCGGCAGCATGGAGGCGATCCGCTTGATCGGCACGATGAAGCCGAGATCAAGCATGTGGTCGGCCTCGTCGAGCACCAGCACTTCGACGCTGCCGAGATTGAGCGCGCCGTCGGCCACGTGGTCGAGCAGCCGACCGGGTGTGGCGACGAGGACGTCGACACCATGCATCACCGCCCGCGATTGCTTGCCCTTTGGCACGCCACCGAACATCAGCGCGATACGAAGGCTCGTCTCCCGCCCATAGGCACGGAAGCTTTCTGCGATCTGGGCCGCCAGCTCGCGTGTCGGCGCCAGGACCAGAACCCGCGTCGAGCGGTGCGCCGCGCGCTTCGGCTCGGCCATCAGCCGGTGCAGGATCGGCAACGCGAACGCCGCCGTCTTGCCGGTCCCGGTCTGCGCGATGCCCTCGACGTCATGTCCGGCCAGGATCGGCGGGATGGCTTGCAACTGAATGGGAGTGGGCTGGGTGTAGCCTTCGGCCGCCAGCGCCTTGAGGAGCGGGGCCGCGAGGCCGAGCGCCTGGAAATCTGTCACGTTGATCTTGTCTTTCGGTCGTCACCGGATGCGGATCAGGATCCGCACCGAACCAAATTGGCGGCGCCGATCCTCACCGAGCGGGTGGATCCCGCTTCCTGGTGCGCCCTGGTTGTGGGGAGCCAGGCTCCTCAAGTCAAGCGTGTCTGCCTTGACGGTCGACCCGGCGCGGCACATCCCTGCCGCATGACCGACCAGCCGGGGCCGCCATCCTCGATCCTGAGCGAGGGCTATGCCGGGCTGGAAAACCAAGCGCTGGGTCTGGGCGAAGCGGCCGGCCTCACCCCTGCCACCTGCCGCATCGCGCCGCGCGGCGTCTGGGCTCGTCTGCCGGCCCGGTTCTGGCCGGCGCCCCTGAGCGCCGTCGACGGGCTCGAGACGCTCGGCGACGGCCTTCTCCTGTCGGCGGGCGGCACCGCCGGAGCCGTGGCCGCTTCGCTGCGCCGCCGCGATCGGCGCGCCGTGGTCCAGGTCCAGAACCCACGCATGCCACTCGACCGCTTCGACCTGGTCGTCGCCAATCGCCACGACGAGATCGCAGGGCCCAACGTCATTTCGACCCGCACCGCGCTGCATCGCATCACACCCGCCAGACTGGCCGGAGCAGACGCCGACTGGCGTCCCGTGCTGCGGCCTTTCGCCGCCGGCCGCCCGTTGCTCGCCGTGCTGCTCGGCGGCTCCAATGGCCGCTTGCGCCTCGACCAGCCGACCGCCCGCAGGCTCGCCGCCGATCTCGCCCGCATCGTCGCCGACCAGGGCGTCGCCGTCGCCGTCACGCCGTCGCGCCGAACGCCTCCCGATGCGTTGGCCGCCCTGCGCCAGGCGGTTCCGCCCGAGCACGCGTGGATCTGGGACGGCGGCGGCGCCAACCCCTATGTCGGACTCCTCGCCTGCGCCGATGCGATCCTGGTCACGGCCGACAGCATCTCGATGGTCTCCGAAGCGGTCGCCACCAGGGCTCCGGTCATGGTGGCGGGCTTGCCGGGCCGCTCACGCCGGATCGGCCTCTTCCTCGACGCCCTTCGCGCGTCCGGACGCATCCGCTTCTTTCGGGGGCGGCTCGAGCGCTTCGACGCACAGCCACTCGACGACACGCCGGAAGCGGGGCAGGAGATGCGTCGCCGTATCGGCTTTTGATCCGGCCGGAGTTCTCGATGCTCGACATTCTCACCTTCAGTGCCCGCGAAGGCGGCAACGTCCGCTACAAGGCCTTTGCCCACCCGCTGGCTGCCGAGCGCCTGGCGGACCTGGCCGACCGGATCGCCGGCCCGACGCTCGCCCTCTATGACCCGGACGGCATCGCCGACGCGCTCTTCGCGCTCGCACCAGGCCTGCCGCGTCCCCGAACGCTCCTCGTGCACGAGGTCGAGCAGGTCGGCCAGGCCCGACTCGGCAGCCAAACGGTTGCTCTCGACCAGCTTGCGCACGCATCCGAGCAGCTCCTGCTCGTCGCCGCCTTCGACGCCGGGCGCATCCTCGAGCGGATCGGTCATCTCGTCCCGCCGGGCATGGAGGTCCTCACCCTGGACGAGGTCCGCATCCCCGAGCGACTGCTGACCAACAAGCGCCAGTATCTCGACCGGCTGAACTTCGCGACCAACTTCGCCTTCTTCCGCGACTCCGACGGCCTCTCGACCCGCCTCGTGACCGCCAACTACTGGTCCAACTACGGCGCCACCGACGTCAGCCTGTTTTGCCGCCTGTTCGCGGCCGACGGTCGCGTCCTCGCCGACTGGGACGAGCCGGTCGCCCCGGGTCCCGCCGGCATCGTGATCAGCAGCCGCGATGTTCGCGCCCGCTTCGGGCTGCCCGAATTCACCGGCCAGCTTTTCATCCACGCCGTCGGCGTCGCCGGCCACGATGTCGTCAAGTACGCCCTCGACACGATGGGCGGCGGCAACGAGCGCAGCCTGTCCGTCACCCACGACGCCAATGCCTGGCCGTCGGACCGCTACGCCGGCCTTCCCGCGCCCGACCGCGGTGAGCGTGTGACGTTGTGGCTGCAGAACAGTCACGCCACCCCGATCCCCGCCGGCGCCGTCGCACTCAATCGGATGGGCTCGGACGAGACGGTGGCCCTCGATCGCCCCGTCGCCGCCTTCGAAAGCCTGGCTCTGGACGTCTCGACGCTGCTCCCCGATCTCGCCTGGCCCGCCCAGATCGAGTTGCGGGCCGGGCGTCACGTCGTCCGTCCCCGCTACGAGATCGTTCGCAACGGCCGTACCCGTATCGCTCACATGAACGTCGAGCGCGCCGATCTGCGCCCGGACCCGAACATTCCCAACCTGCCCGCATCCCTCGGCCGAGGCTTCCTGCTGCCGTTCCCGATCTTGCCACCCAGCCAATACCGGACCGAGGTGCAGCCCAACCCGATGGCGGAATGGCTCGACAGTCTCCCGCTCCGCCTCGACGTCTTCGACGGCGACGGCGCGCTCGTCCAGCAGCGGTTTCTCGGCGATCTCGGCCGGCGCTTCGATCTCGCCTACGACTTCGAAGAGGTCGCGCCGCTCCTCGGCGCGCGCGGCGGCCACGGCGAGCTCGTCTACGATTTCCGCGATGGTGGCCAGGCCGACGGCTGGATGCACGCGCTGGTGCGCTTTCATGATCGCCGCAGCGGTCATGCCGCCGAGACCAGCTTCGGCGCCCACGTCTTCAACACGATCATGACCTATCGCGGCGAGCCGCAATCCTACGCCGGACCGCCGCCCGGCCTGTCCACGCGCCTGTTCCTCAAGCTCGGCGAAGCCGGCCGGCACAGCTTCGCCACGCTGATCTATCCCGCCTCGAACGCGTGGCACGCGCGCTCCAGCACCACGCTGCACCTGCACGGGAGCAACGGCTCCGAACTTGCCGAGGCTCCGCTCGCCGTCGCCTGCTCGGGCTCCGTGATCGTCGACCCCCACGACATCTTCGCCCCCGATCTGATCGAGCGCGCCGGCGTTGCCGGCTACGTCCTGATCCGCGACCGCACCTGCCGGCTCTTCGGCTATCACGGCCAGAGGGACGACGAAGGGGCCTTTTCTCTCGATCACATGTTCGGCTTCTGACGCCGGCCGGCCGGGAAAGGCGACTCATGTCCCGCTTCGCTCTGGTTGCCGCCGTCGCCTCCTTGGGCGGCCTTCTCTTCGGCTACGACACGGGCGTCATCTCCGGCGCGCTCCTGTTCATTCGCGAGGTCTTCTCGCTCAGCCCCGCGATGCAGGGTCTCGTCGTCGCCCTGGCCTTGGCCGGCGCGACGCTCGGCGCCGCCTTCGCCGGCTCCTTCGCCGATCGGTTCGGCCGCCGCCACGTCATCATTGCCACCGCCTGCCTCTTCGTTCTCGGCTCGGTGGTCTGCGCGGCCGCCGGCGGCACCGCCGTTCTCCTGATCGGCCGCTTCATCATCGGTCTCGCCATCGGCGTCGCGTCCATGCTCACGCCGCTGTATCTCAGCGAGATGGCGCCCGCCGCCCACCGGGGCGCCGTGGTGTCGCTCAACCAGATGTGCATCACCATCGGCATCGTCGCCTCCTACGGCGTCGACTACGCCTTTTCCGGTGCTGCCGACGGCTGGCGCTGGATGCTCGGTCTCGGCTGCGTTCCCGGCATCGTTCTCGGCACCGGCATGGCCTTCATGCCCGACAGCCCGCGCTGGCTTGCCGGCGCCGGTCGTCTCGACGAAGCCGAACACGCGCTGCGTCAGATGCGCGGCGGCGACGTGTCTGCGGAGCTCCGCGAACTCCAGGCCGATACCCAGGCCAGGCAAGAACCCGCGTCCTGGGCCACCCTTCTTCGCGGCAACGCCCGCGGCGCCCTGATCGTGGGCGTCGGCCTGGCCATCTTCCAGCAGATCACCGGCATCAACACCGTGATCTATTTCGCGCCCACCATCTTCGAGAAGGCCGGCTTCGGCCACGCCTCCACCTCCATCCTGGCCACCGCCGGCGTCGGCATCGTCAACGTCGCGATGACCTACGTGGCACTGCGCCTGCTCGACACCGCCGGCCGACGCCGCATGCTGCTCACCGGTCTGTGCGGCATGTTTGC
>CAXUBM010000104.1:0-6957 GCA_964249235.1 uncultured Acetobacteraceae bacterium
TCAACGTGCTTCGACGATGGCGGATGTCGCGGAGATGTGCAGGGTGTCGATCCAGACCGTCTCGGCTGTCGTGAACGGCCGGGCAGGTATATCCGCCGAGACTCAGCAACGGGTGAGAGCCGCACTTGACGCGCTCGATTACCACCCAAACCAGCACGCCCGGACTTTGCGCGGATCGCGCAACCCGATCGTCGGCGTCCTGATCCCCTCCATCACTAATCCGTTTTTCCCCGAACTCGTCAGGGGCATCGAGGACGTCGCCCGCCAGTCTGGTTACGGCGTCTTCCTCTGCAACGCCGACCTCGATGAGACCAAGACGCTGACTTACCTCAACTTCATTCGCGGCAACCGCGCCTCTGGACTGATCGCGACCCGATCCCCTGCCAGCGAACAGCATGGCGGTCAGGTCGAGGAAAGGCTGAGCGAACTGATCCGGCGCGATATCCCGGTCGTCCTCTTCGGGGGGGCGAACCACGCCTTGCGTGCTGCCTCGGTTGTGGTGGACTGCGGCGATGCGATCAGGCAGGCGACCGACCATCTCATTCGGCTCGGTCATCGCCGCGTTGGACTGATCGCGCCACCGGACGGGCTCACCGTTCGCGTCGAGCGCATCGCCGCCTTCAGCGCTGCATTCGCCGCCGCCGGCTGTCCGCTCGATCCGAACCTGGTGGTGAGCGGTGGCTTTGACCTCCAAGATGGCTCCGTTGCCGCGGAGCGCCTCATGCGCAGCTCAGCGCCACCCACCGCAATCGTCGCCGCGAACGACCTCGTCGCCATGGGAGCAATCGCGAGACTGCAGGCGATGAGGCTTCGGGTTCCTCAAGACATTTCCGTTGTAGGCTTCGACGACATCGCCTTCGCGAAGGTCTTCCAACCGCCGATCACGACCGTCGCGCAGCCGATCTATGAGATCGGCGCGTCAGCGATGCGAGCAATCCTCGCCATGAGCGACCCCGCCCAGGCGAAGACGCTCGACCTGCCACGAACAATCACGCTGCATGCAAGATTTAACGTCCGGTCGTCGACGGGCCCGTCGGGAGCCGGACGCAAGCTCACAAAAAAAGAGCGAACCCGGGAGGATATACGAAATGAGGACACTGTCGCGTCGTGACTGTCTAGCCGGAGCCATCGCTGTCTCCGCCGGTGCGGTGGGCCGAAGCTCCGCCGCGGGCGCCAGCGGCGCGCTGACCTTCAAGGGCGAGCTCTCCATTGTCACCCTACAAGCATCGCCGCCCGACCGCGGGCTGCAGGACATCATCAAGACCTTTGAGGCCGCTCATCCCGGCATCACCGTTCGGCAGACCACCTACCCGTCCGAACGCTTCGTCGCCCTGCTGACGGCGACGCTCAGTGCCGGCGAGCCGGTAGACCTGCTTCTGCAGAACGGCCAGGACCTTCGCCGCTACGCTTCGGATGGCACAATCACGAGCCTCGGCGGCCTAGTCGGCGACACGTCCCGCTTCGCTCCAGCCGCGCTCGACACGTGCCGGATCAAAAGCCGGCTCTGGGCTGTGCCTTACGGCGACTACAGCGGTTTTCCGATCTTCTACAACCGGGCGGTGCTGGAGAAATACAAGCTATCGGAACCGAAGCGTTACGCTGACTTCCTCCCGATCCGCGATCGCCTTCGTTCCGAGGGTGTGAGCACGTTCGTCCATCCTGGCAAGGTGATCTATCTCTGGCCGGTCTGGTTCTTCACCGCCTTCGAGCAGACTTCCGCGAACCGCTCTGTGCAGCGGATGGCACAGATTCTTGCAGGACGAGGGAAGTTCACCGACGCTGACGTCGTGTCGGCACTCGATCTCGTCTTCCGCTTCGGCAAGGATAACTTGGTGCCCCGTTCAGTCTTTGGCCTTGATCTGCCAGGAGCGACGGCCAGCTTTTCGACCGGCCGAAGTGCGTTTTTCATGGCGCACTCCGGTCTGATCCGAGAGATCGTCAGCGCCAAGCCGGCCGGCGTCGAGCTCGACGTCATGTTGATGCCGCGTCTGACCGAAACCGATGTCCAGCCACAATTTCCGGGAGGCCCTGGCGTCGTTGTCTCGCTCCCAGCGAAGGTCACCGGTGACCGCAAGGAGGCAGCCATCGCGCTGCTCATGGCCCTGACGAGTGATCGGGGCAACGAGATTGCAATTGTTGAGGGTTTTGGAACTGTACCCTGTAACCGCGGCGTCGCGACCAGCAGCACACCGCCGATCCCCAAATTGGTCGGGTTGAGCCGCAATCTCGCCACCTACCTCGACTGGAGCTGGCCGCCCGAGATCACCGAATTCTTCCAGCAAAGCATTCAGGCGGGTATGGCTGGCTATGCGACGGCTGACGCTGTCGCGCGCAAGGCGCAGACGAGGCTTGAGCAGCTTGCGTCCAGCGGCAGGTCCGCCGCCGAGTGACCCGTTCGAGCCACATCGCCGTTGCCGGCCGAGCCCAGGTTCCGGCTATCTCACGTCACCTTCGCCTGGAGCGTTTCCTGCGAAGCTTGGAGCCGTTCGCCTGGATCGCGCCGGGCCTCCTCGTTTTTGTCACCTTTGTTCATCTACCAATTGCCCTGCAACTCGGGCTGAGCGTGATCTCGGCGCAGGTTGGCCACCACGTCGTCATCGGCCTCAGCAACTTCGTCGTCTTGCTCCGAGATGCCGATTACTGGAACGCGTTGCTCAACAACGTCGAATACGCGGTCACGACGGTCATCGGCAAGCTCGGGCTGTCACTGGCATTGGCCCTCGCGCTGAACGGCGCCTGGAAAGGACGCAGCGCATTCCGCGCCATCTTCTTCCTACCGGTCATTCTCTCGTTCGTCGCGATCGGAACGATCTGGGGTTTCATGTATCAGGACGAGACCGGCGCCATTGATCAGGTTCTCACGGCTCTCGGGCTCGGTGCGCTCTCCCAGGATTGGCTGGGCGACCCGCGCTTCGCGCTTTGGTCGATCGTATTGGTCGATATCTGGAAGTGGACCGGCTTCCATATGGTCATCTATCTTGCGGGCCTGCAAGCGATGAACCCGGAGCTGACCGACGCGGCCCAGGTGGACGGTGCCACGGCATGGCAGCGCCTACGGTTCATCACAATACCTTTGCTGCGCCGCTACACGACGACTAACCTGGTGATCGCAACCCTAGGCGCATTCAGTGTCTTCGACCTCGTCTATGTCATGACGCAAGGCGGACCGTTCGGAACCACACAGGTCGGCATGCTCCAGGTCTACCTGCAGGCATTCCAGTTCCACCATCTGGGCTACGCATCGGCTCAATCGACCGTTCTCCTGGTCATTATCGCCCTCGTCTCCTTCGCTATCATGCGATTGACCGGCCGGGAACAGCCAGCGTGACCGCAGCGGCCATCCCGCTCAACACCCGCTGGAAACGGCAGGTTCGCCCTCAGGATCTCCCGTTCCGTCTGCTCGTCCTGCGTTTCGCCTTCTTGACCGCCACAGCAGCCGCTATTCTCTTTCCACTAGTCATCTTCGTTGGCGCGTCGCTCAAGTCCGATGCTGACTTCTTGACCAATCCGATCGGCGTACCGAGACACTTCCTCTTCAGCAACTATGTCGCCGCTTGGCATCAGGCAGACATGGGTCGCCTGATCCTTAACAGCCTGCTCGTCTCGGTCGTCACAGTCGTCCTGACCGTGCTCCTAACCTCCACCATGGCCTATGGCCTGACCGGCTACCGTTTCCGGGGTCGCCAGACGATCCTGTTCAGCGTCCTCGTGATGGTGACCATTCCGGCGCAGATCTACATCATTCCGCTCTACGTCATCGAGATCAGGCTCAACCTAATCGACACCTATGCCGCCGTGATCCTGCCTTACACTGCGGGTTCTATGCCGCTCGCGCTCGTCTTATTCCGGAACTACTTTCTTGATTTGCCGGCCGAACTCTCGGACGCGGCGAGGCTCGACGGCTGCACACGCTGGGGCGTTTTCCGGCGTATCGTCATGCCGTTGTCCCGACCTGCCATCGGGGCAGTGTCGATCTTCACCTTCGTCAATGCCTGGAATGAGTTCTTCCTCGCACTCGTCTTCCTGCAAAACCCAAGGTTGCACACTCTTCCTCTCGGTATGCAGAACTTTGCTATCAGCGAATATCAAACGAATTACCCGTTACTGTTCGCCGCCTTCTCGATCGGCATGGCTCCGATGATCGCGGTTTACCTACTACTGCAGCGGCAATTCGTTGCCGGCCTCTCGGGCGGCGCTCTGAAAGGGTAGAAATGTCGGATGCTTCCAAGCCTTTTGCACCTGTACGCCTCGGTTATGTGGGATGCGGCTTCATTGCTCAGCATATCCACCTTCCGAACTTCGCCTCCCTCTCCGAATGCCGTCTTCGCGCCCTGGCCGAGCTTCGGCCGCGTCTCGGGCGCTTAGTCGCTGACCGCTATGACATTCCTAAACTCTACACGTCTCATCTAGAACTCGCCGCCGATGACGAGATCGAGGCCGTGGCGGTCTCCGCCGATTATGCTGTGCAGGGACGCATCGCCGCCGACCTTCTCGCCGCAGGCAAGCATGTCTTCATGGAAAAACCGATGGCGATCTCCGTCCAGCAGGCTGAGACCATTCTGGAAGCCGCCGCGCGTGGCGGCAGCCGCTTGATGGTTGGCTACATGAAGCGATCCGATCCGGCCAACATGCTTGCGCGCAATACCGTCCGCTCCTGGCGGACGGGAGGCGACAAAGGCCGCCTGCTCTACCTTCGCGCGCATGGCTTCTGTGGCGACTGGGTCGCGGGGCGCGACCGCAGCGCGATCATCTCCACCGATGAGGCGATGCCACCGCCTCAGCGAGACGGCCTGCTGCCTGCATGGCTGCCAGCAGCGTTTGGACCCCGCTACGTGAGCTACCTTCAGCAATACACGCACAATCTCAATCTCGCTCTCTTCCTGCTCGACGTCGACGACGCAGATCTGGTCCAGGTCCGTAGCGTCGATCTCGACGCAGACGGCCTGACCGGCATCGTCGTCCTCGATGCGAACGGCGTGCGCATCGCGATCGAAAGTGCCCAGACCACCTTCCACGCCTGGGAGGAACACACGCAGGTGTATTTCGAGGGAGGCTGGATCCACGTCCACTCCCCGATGCTGTTCGCCAATCCCGGCCAGCCGCGCATCGAGATCTACGAAGGCGGCGCTGACCCGCAGTATCGCACGCCAATCCCCAAGCCGATCGCCGCCTGGCATTACCGTGAGGAAGCCGAACAGTTCTGCCGGTGCCTGCGAAGCGGCGAGCCATTCCCGGCGGCCGGCGCTACCGCCCTCGCCGACGTCCGCATCCTCGAGAAAATCTACGAACGCCACGCCGCGTCGCAAGCCTAGGAGAGAGGCATGAAAACCTGCTTCAACACCGTCACCGCCGGCCTTCACCGCCCACTCGAAGAAATCCTGCAGGCGTGCGCCGATGTCGGCTTCGAGGGCGTCGAGCTCGACCTCAGGCACATCGATGAGGCGCTGCCGCGACTATCAGTCCCCGATCTGAAAGCGACCCTGGACCGATTCCACCTCGTGCCCGTCTCCGTCATGGCTTTCGCGCTCGCGCCCTTCGAGAGCGGAACCGACGCCCTCGACCGCGCCCGCCGCGGTGGCGAAGTGGCGAACGCGCTCGGCGCCGACCGCCTGCTCACCTACTGCAGCGACGGCATACCGGCCGGCATGACCGCCGCGAACGCGCGCGAAATCGCCGGCGAGCGTGCTCGTCGCATTGCCGATTCCGTGGCACCGGTCAAGATCGCGCTCGAGCCAATCGGCCGAGCGGCCCTGATGGGCGGCCCCGTCGAGGCGCTCGAGATTGCGCGCCTCTCCGAGCGGGAGAATGTCGGCATCATGCTCGACACGTTCCATTACTACCGAAGTGAGATCTCGGACGAAGCCATCCTCGCCATTCCGCTCGACAAGCTACTTATCGTGCACGTCAATGACGCTGAGGACAGACCGATCACCGAACTTCGCGACTCGCACCGCCTTCACATCGGACAGGGCATTCTGCCTCTCGCTCACACGATGCAACTCCTCCGTCATCTCGGCTACGACGGATACCTGTCGGTCGAGCTGTTCCGAGAGGAATACTGGGACCAACCGGTCAGCACCGTCGTCCGTGACGCGAAGCTGGCCATGGACCAAATGATTGCCGCCGCTACGGGAGATCGCTCTTGAAGATCGCCTTCTACACCTCCACGCTTGGCGACCAGACCCTCGAGGAAGTCGCCCGGTTCGCTCAGACTGCCGGCTTCGATGCGCTCGAAATTGACATCCGGCGTCATATCGCTGCTCCGGACGACCTTGCCCGAACCGTCGCGTCCGTTCGCGCCTATGGTCTCGATGTCTGCGCGGCTACCCTGTTCGGCAACCAGCTTGACCCGGACCTGACCGCTCGCGCTGACCGTCGCCGGCAGACCAAGCTCTTTGCCGCCGCCGCTTCGTCGGCCGGTGTTCCTGCCTTTGTCGTCTTCCCCGGGCGCTCGAACGCGCCGGAAACGGACGACTATCAGGACTTCGCCGCCTTCGCGGGCGAGGTCCTGGCATCGATGTCAGCCTCATCGACCAAGCTGCTGATGGAGAATTGGCCCGGGCCGCAAAATAATTTCATCGCCACTACCCCGGATGGCTGGACGCGTCTCTTCGAACAAATTGCGGACTCGCGGCTCGGCCTCGAATTCGATCCCTCGCACCTGATCTGGCAGGGCATCGATCCGATCCAAGCGCTCGTCGGCGTAAGCGAACGCGTCGGTCTACTGCACGCAAAGGACACGATTATCGATCCCGATCGGCTGCAGGCCGTCGGTCACGGTGGCCGGGGCTGGTGGCGCTATGCCTTGCCTGGCCGAGGTCGGCTCAATTGGCACGAGTTCCTGCAGACGGCTCGCCGCAGCGGTATCAGTGCTGCCCTATCGGTCGAGCACGAGGACGCGGATTTCGGGTGGCCAGAGGGGCCGCTGAATACGAGACTGGAGGGGTTCCGCGAGAG
>CAXUBM010000105.1:0-526 GCA_964249235.1 uncultured Acetobacteraceae bacterium
GTGAGCGTTCGCTTTAAGACGGACGATGATCGCCTGCGCCGGTCATCACGCGCCGCGATGCAGGGTCCGGTCGAACAGCGCAAGCATCTCGACCCAGCCGCGCTCGGCGGCGGCGTGATCGTAAACGGGAAAGTCCGGCATCATCCAGCCGTGCGCGGCGGGATAGGTTTCCGCGCTGTAGCGCACACCGGCCTGGGTTAGTGACGTCTCCAGCCGTTCGGCCATAACAGGGGGGTAGCTGCCGTCGTTCTCGGCTGAAGCGACACACACCTCGGCCTTCAGCTTTGTCGCGAACAGGTGGGGGCTTGTCGGCGCGTCGGTCGCCAGATTGCCTCCGTGGAAGCTTGCGCCCGCCGCGACGCGCTCGGGGTAGGTTCCCGCCGCGGCCAACGCCATGCCGCCCCCAAAAACTCTGCGCAGACCGATCAGGACGCACCACCCCTGATCCGCTGGTCCGTCCAGGAAATCCGGCGCATCGCCATCCGGCTCGCCCAGCGCCGCATCCGACCAGCCTACATCCTCGCAT
>CAXUBM010000105.1:536-2965 GCA_964249235.1 uncultured Acetobacteraceae bacterium
ATGCAGAAACCGACCGCGCCGACCGCGCGGCCCGCGACGTCGTCGCGCGTGTCGAGGTAGGCGAGCAGGGCATCGGTATCTTCGGAGGCCTTATCGTTGCCAGTGGTGGCCATCAGCGGACCTAGGATCGCGCGAAAATCGCCCGCGAACACCTCCCTGGGCACGAAGGGGCCATAGGGTCCGTAGCGGTAGAAGAGGTCCGGCAGCAGCACGAGGTAGCCTGTGTCGGCAAGCCGCTGCGCCATGTCGACCATCGCCGGCCGGATGCCGCCACCGTCCATGTAGAAGATCACCGCGGGCCACGGGCCGCCACCGGCCGGCGTCATGACGTGCGTAGGGCAATCCCCGTCGCGCGTCGGGATGGTGACTTGCTCGTTTGGCATCGTGCGCTCCTTGGTCATACGGTTCGATTGTCTGCTTCTGGCCACCCATGACCGCAAGCGGGCGAACTTGAAATCACCGAAGTAGACAAGGCTATCCTCCTACTACCCAGGTGCGACATGTCATCGACCGATTGCTCCCGGTCGCGGTTTCCACCCCCACTCACATCCGCTGATCCTTGGTCCGACCAAGGACCTTCTACGATCAACCCGCAAGGGGTTCGCTAAGCTGAAGCTTGCGACCGCTCCGGCTACGCCTGCGGGTGATCGCGGTCCCGCGCCGGACACATCGGGCGCCTGTCGAGCGGGGGCGGTCCCCGCTCCCGAACAGGAGCCGGATCGATGTCCCTCAGCACCGCACAGCAACTCGCCTGGAGCCTCGCCACCTCGCTGATGGTGTGCATCACGCTGTTCAAGACGGACGGCGGTTACGGCGTCCTCCCCACCGATGAGTTCGACGGCGATCCCACCCTGACGGTCCACGAGTACGATCCCTTCGGCGGGTGACGGCCCGCTTTCCTGGCGAGCCGCTGATCCGTCGTGGCGGATCGGCGGCTTTACGATTCCAGGAGCACCCATCTTGGGCTATAGTTTATCCGAAGCGTCATGGCGGTGGTGGCGGCGCTCCGGACATCGTTCGTTCTGGAGACATGCCATGATCCTCGCCACCCTCCTCGCCGGCGCCGCCATCACGGTGCTCGCCGTTCTCATCTTCAACCTCGCAGTCTTTGCATTGCCGTTCTTCGCCGGCGTCACCACAGCATCACTTCCTTACTCGAGTGGCGCGGGGCTTCTAGGCGCGGCGATCATCGGCCTGTTGGCGGGCGCGTTCCTGTTCGCCATCGGCAACACCGTCGTCGAGGGCTCGCGCTCGCCCCTTCTCAGACTCGCCTTCAGCATCACATTCGCAGGTCCGGCCGCGCTGGCGGGATACGCGATCACAGGACACGTCTTGGCCTGGAGCGTTCCCGGGGGAACGTGGCGCACTCTGCTCGCGCTCTTGGGCGCCCTTGTGACCGGCGTGGTCGCCTGGAGCCGTCTGAATGCCGCGCCGCCCGGTGCGTCGGTTTGGACGCCGGAGGCCGCACGGATCGCCGAAAGACGCCCCACGGCATGATCAGACCGATGAGGCCACCACCTCACGCTGAATGGAAAAGGCGATTGGACGGCAAGCGCTGAGCGAGCTCTGACGCCCACCGCGGCATCCTGGTTGGCGCTTGCGAGCCATCACCACCTCGCATCGGCCGCCAAATCGAAATGGGCGGGGCGTTACAATCCGCGATCTCTCGGCTTAGCGGCCGTGCTGAGCACCACGACGTCGACCAGCCGTAGGGGTTTTCGACGCGTCTAGCGGGGCGCGGCAGTCGCCGTGACCTGTTCCGCCTCATGTCCGGTGAGCCGTGGCCCACCCGGCCTCTGTAATGGCCTGATCTGACCGAGGGACGGGCTACGCCCTCGATCGCATGTGCCGCAACGCCGGCCGGCGACTTTCTTCCCCTGACGTCTCCGACCCCACGCAACAGGTCGCGCGAGGACCCCGGTCGCCGTCATTCCTCGCGAGGCAAGAAAGCCGCCCGCCGCCATCCTCCGCTGCGCTGCGGGCCCAAGGGCTGCGTCGTCGATCGCCCCCGGTCCTTCGATCGCCATCGAGGCCGCGATAGGCGCGGGCTCGAGAACATGAGGAACTGACACCATGGCGACCATCGGCAGCTTCAAGAAGAGCGGCAACACCTACACGGGCGAGATCGTCACCCTCGCGGTTCAGAGCAAGAACGTCCGTATCGTCCCCGAGGAGAACCGCTTCAACGACAACGCCCCCAGCCACCGCGTCTTCGTCGGCAAGGCCGAGATCGGCGCCGCCTGGACCAAGCGCTCCAACGAGAACCGCGAGTATCTCGGCCTCAAGCTCGACGATCCGAGCTTCACCGCCCCGATCTTCGCCAACCTGTTCGACGACGAGGGTGGTGAGAGCTACTCGCTGATCTGGTCCCGCCCGGCGAAGCGCAACGCGGACTAGCCCGGTCTCGGCGCCCCGCCCGGCAGCTCCCG
>CAXUBM010000105.1:2975-6948 GCA_964249235.1 uncultured Acetobacteraceae bacterium
GCGGGGCCCAACTTGCGATCAAGCCTTTCAAGCGACGGCCACCACG
Organism: uncultured Acetobacteraceae bacterium; assembly: GCA_964249235.1. GTDB lineage: Bacteria > Pseudomonadota > Alphaproteobacteria > Acetobacterales > Acetobacteraceae > CAXTPV01. The sequence continues at coordinate 3,022 of CAXUBM010000105.1, forward strand.
CCGCAGAGCACGCCGTCGATCGTCCCGTCCTCGTTCGCCAGCGGCAGATAGAGTCGCGCGACCCGCCGCCTTCGCTCCCCGATCCGCAAGGTCTCCTCGATGACCACGGGCCGGGCCGTGTCGATGGCGGAGCGGGCCTCGCCGACGACGTCGCCGCCCTGTGACGTAAGACGCTCGACGGGCGCGCCCTTGAGCGGCTCGCCGTAGAGGTCGTCCACCTCCGCACCGCTCGCCGCGATCATCATCTCACCCGCGCCATCGTCCGTGCGCGTCAGCACCACCGCCGATGGCGGCACGCGCGCGAACGCCTCACCGACCATGGCGCTCGCCATAGGCGGACGATCGCCGTCGCAATGGGACCGCCACTCCTGGAGCAACCGCCCGAGCTGAGGATGCCGTTGTTCGATCAAGCCCATCGCGCGTCTCCCGTCCAAACCCCCGACCTAACCAGATTTTCTGTTAATCCGGAAACCCACCTACTCGGTCTGTCGGCCTCAGCACGCGAGACGACACGGGCGCATGCCCAAGACCCTGCGCTCCCCACGACAAGTCCGCCTGATCGATCTGCTTGTCGAGCAACGCAAGCGTGCGGGTCTGAGCCAGGCTGATCTGGCGAAGAAGCTGGACCGTTATCAATCGGTGGTCTCGTCCATTGAGAGCGGCGGACGTCGAGTGGATGTTGTCGAGCTGCTCGATGTCGCCGATGTGATCGGCCTGGATGTACACGCCTTGATCGATGATCTGATGTCGACGCCGAAAAGCCTGCGCGGCCCTTCATAGCGACGTCCAGCGGCGCAGGGACACCGCTCGGATTATCTCCAGGATTGAGAGGCGGCTATGCGCAAAGCGCTCCCTTCGTGCGTTTAATAGGCAGGGCCTCGCGAAGACGCCAAGTGTCAGAGCACGCTGCCGGGTCCCGGGAGTGAGCGTAATGCCTGTATCTGGACCCACCGCCGCCTACCTCTACGTGCTCAGCCTCGACGCCCCAGCGCGGGCCTGGGAGTACCTGCGCCGTAATGCTGGCTACCTTCAGGACTGGACCAGGTACGGCCTGACCAATTCGCTGGACGCGCCGGCGCTCGCCGCTAGACGCGCCGAGCCCTGGGGGTTGCGATTTCCTAGAGGACCCGGCGGCGGATGCGCGGACGGCGGAGCCGGTCTGGCTGCCTGATCCCGACCGGCTCGTAACCCTCGGCCCCGCCATCACAGATGGCGCCGAGCCGTTCAGCCTGTGGGCGCTGCCCGGGCGAAAAACCCTCGTGCACGATGGCCGCCGACTGCTAATGCGCGGCGCGGTGGGCCGCAGGATTGTTCGTATCGCAGTATCTCTCGCGCTCGCGGACGGCATGCCCTTCGCCTATGCGGTGCCTGCCGGCCCGCGCAGCCAGCGCGGGCTCAAGGCCGCCGCCGATCTCGCCGCGGCCTTGACCAGCTCAGAACCCAAGCCCCGCCGTGCCGCCGTGACCCGCACTGATCTGGTGCACATGCGCGCCCTGCAAGCGCTGGACGCCGAGGCCGAGGGTGCGTCCGAGCGCACTATCGCCGACCTGGTGTTCGGTCCCTTCGACGAGCCGCAGAGCTGGAACGACAGCGCCGTGCGGGCCAACGTGCGTTACCTGCTCGACCAAGGCGGACGCCTTCGCGACGGGCGCTACCGCGACCTGCTTTACCCAAAGTCGCCGAAGCACGAGGCCGTATCTACGTAAGTAGGAGAAAGCGGCCGCGCGCCGAACCTCCCTCCGATCCCGTCCTGCCTTCCTCCAGCTTGCCTCCACCACGCGGCGACCCTGTCGCGCAGGGCAGGCTTCGACGGAGGTGGACGCAATGACCCAGGCTGCGATCAAGGCGACCCCGGTCCGCGACGCTGCGCCCAAGCCCGCCGTCCGCTATCTGTCGAACGACGAGGCCGCCGAATTTCTGCACCTCTCCCCGCGCACGCTTGAGAAGCAGCGCGTGATCGGCGGCGGACCGAAGTTCCGCAAGTTCGGACGCCGCGTCGTCTACGCCCTCGACGACCTCGAGAGCTGGGCCAACGCCCGGTCCTGCGACACCACCTCGGACCCCAACTACTCGGCCCTGAAGCGCTGACCGGGGCGCGGTTTGATGGCTCATCCCCGCCGTTCCGAGCGCGAGCAGCTCGATCTCTTCCGGGCGCTATCCGGCGATCTCGCGCCTCGCGACCATCAGGACCTCATGGCCTACCCGTTCTTCAGCCTTGCGAAGTCGCACCGCGTGCAGCCGATCGACTTTCGCATGGGCAAGATCGCGATCCGCGTGGAAGCCGTGCCCGAGCATGGCATGGCCACCATCTGGGACGCCGACGTACTGATCTGGGCGGCCTCGCAGATCGTGGAGGCGCGAGACCGTGGCTGCCGCCCCTCGCGTCTGATGGCGGCGACCCCATACGAGATCCTGACCTTCGTCGGACGAGGCACCTCCGCCCGCGACTACGACCGGCTCAAGGCGGCGCTCGACCGGCTCCAGTCGACCACGGTCGCGACATCGATCCGTCAGGCCACCGAGCGGCGCATGCACCGCTTCTCCTGGATCAACGAGTGGAAGGAGCGCGCCGACGCCCACGGTCGGCCGCAAGGGCTGGAGCTGATCCTGCCCGACTGGTTCTACGCCGGCGTCATGGACGACGCGCTCGTCCTCACCATCGACGAGGCGTACTTCGAGCTGACCGGCGGCGTGGAGCGCTGGCTCTATCGCCTCGTCCGCAAGCACGGCGGCCGCCAGCCAGGTGGCTGGAGCTTCGACTTTCGCCACCTGCACGCCAAGTCGGGCAGCTTGTCCCGCTTCACCAACTTCGCCTGCGACCTGCGCGACATCGTGCGTCTGCAGTCGCTTCCCGGCTACCGGCTGAGCATCGAACGGGCCGTCGGCGGCGTCGAGCGCCTGGTCTTCACGCCCATTCCCGAACATCCGCTCGATCTCGCGGCTCGTCTCTGCGGCATCGCCTCTCTCGGGGATAAGCTGTGAATCCCGTCGTGCTATCGGAGGCGGCGACTATCGTGCCATCGGAGGCGCGATCCTCGTGCTATCGGAGGCGAAAACCACGCCTAAGCGCCTGCGCTGGAACGGAAATCCGGCCCTCTAACTATGCTAACTTAGAATCCTTCGGATTCTTTCTAACGGGAGAGCACGCGGCCGGCCGCTTCGCCCCGTCCGTCGGAGCGAAGGGCCGGAAAGAGGAGGAAGAGGCCCGCTGGGCCTGCCCGAGGCGCGGCCGAGCTGCTGGCCGCAGGCGCCGGGCTGCACAGGCTCCGGCGCCGGTCAGATGCCACGCCGGGCGACGCCGCCCCTGTGACGGCGCCGCGTCATGATCGTCGCGCTCCTCAACCAGAAGGGCGGCGTCGGCAAGACGACCTTGGCGCTCCACCTTGCCGGCGAGCTCGCCTCTGGCGGCCCGCGCGTGCTGCTGATCGACGCCGACCCGCAGGGCTCCGCGCTCGACTGGGCGGAGCAACGCGCCCGCGAAGGCCTGACCCGCCGCTTCGGCGTCGTCGGACTGGCGCGCGAGAGCCTGCATCGCGAGACCACAGCGTTCGCCCAGGATGCGGAACACGTCGTGATCGACGGTCCGCCGCGCGTCACCGGCATCGCCCGGTCGGCGCTGCTCGCCGCCGACCTGGTGCTCATCCCCGTCCAGCCTTCGCCGCTGGACGGATGGGCGTCAGCCGAGATGCTGCGCCTGCTCGACGAAGCGCGAGTCTTCCGCCCCGAGCTGCGCGCGCGCTTCGTCCTCAACCGCTGCGCCACCCGTACCGTGATCGCCCGCGACACGGCTGCGGCCCTGGCCGACCAGCAGCCGCCGATGCTGCCGTCCCGCATCGGCCAGCGCGTGGCCTTCGCCGAAGCCGCCAGCACAGGGCGGCTTGTCGACGAGGCGGACGGGGCGGAGGTCGCCGCGCGAGAGATCGCCGC
>CAXUBM010000106.1:0-407 GCA_964249235.1 uncultured Acetobacteraceae bacterium
GAGCTACGGGTCGGCTTACGGGTCGGGAGCGGCCGGTGGTTCGGCGTCCGGCTCTGGGCCCCGGCAGGTGCAGGGTGGCGTCCGGGTCCTTCTACTGACAGCCCAATCCGCTGCCGGTCAGCGTCGCCGACATCGTGGGCGACGTGCACAGCACGGAGCCGTTGGAGCTCGATGCGCCCGTGGACCCGGTCGACGCCGCGCCGTTCCCTGAGCCGGATGCCGAACCGCTCGTCGAGCCGGACGCCGAACCACCGGCCGCTCCCGACCCGTAAGCCGACCCGTAGCTCGATCCGTAGGAGTTGCCGCCGCCGGCGTTCGGTGCGCTCAACGAAGGTGTCGCAGCCAGTCCCGAGGCGCCGGACGGCGTCGTCGCGGAGCCCGTGCCGGAGGTGGCTCCGGTGCCGCTG
>CAXUBM010000106.1:417-6885 GCA_964249235.1 uncultured Acetobacteraceae bacterium
CACGTCGCCGTCCTTGACGACGTAGTCACGGCCCTCGATCCGCAGCCGGCCGGCTTCGCGCGCGCCTGCCTCGCCGCCATGCGCGACATAGTCGTCATACGCGATCGTCTCGCAGGCGATGAAGCCGCGCTCGAAATCGTTGTGGATCGCCGCCGCCGCGCGCGGCGCCTTCGTGCCGCGGGGGATCGTCCAGGCCCGCGTCTCCTTGGGTCCCACCGTGAAATAGGTGACCAGATCGAGCAGCCGGTAGCCCGCCGCGATCACCCGGTCGAGACCGGAATCGGCCAACCCCAGCCCATCGAGGTATTCGGCCCGCTCGGCCGGCTCGAGCTGGCTCACCTCGGCCTCGATCGCGGCCGACACCACCACCGCCTGCGCACCCTCCGCCGCCGCCCGCGCCGCCACTCGCGCCGACAGCGCGTTGCCCGTGGCCGCCGACGCCTCGTCGACGTTGCACACGTAGAGGATCGGCTTGCTGGTCAGCAGCTGCAGTCGCTCGACCGACCCGGCGTTGAGCGGCGACACCGCGACGCGCGCCGGCCTGCCCTCGCGCAACACTGCCAGGACCGGCTCGATCACCGCCAGCTGTGCCGCGGCCTCGCGGTCGTTCCTTGCCCGCTTGGCCAGCGCCGGCGCCCGCTTTTCGAGGCTTTCCAGGTCCGCCAGCATCAGCTCCGTTTCGATCGTCTCGGCATCGCGGACCGGGTCGATCGAGCCTTCCACGTGCGCGATGTCGTCGTCCTCGAAGCAGCGCAGCACCTCGATCACGGCGTCCACCTCGCGGATGTTGCCGAGGAACTGATTGCCCAGGCCCTCGCCGCGCGAGGCGCCGCGCACCAGGCCGGCGATGTCGACGAACTCCAGGCTGGTCGGCACGACCTTCGCCGACTTGCCGATCGCGGCCAGCCGCTCCAGCCGCTGGTCGGGGACCGCGATCCGGCCCACGTTCGGCTCGATCGTGCAGAACGGGTAGTTGGCGGCCTGGGCGGCGACGGTCGCCGTCAAGGCGTTGAAAAGCGTCGACTTGCCCACGTTCGGCAGGCCGACGATGCCGCAGTTGAAACCCATCTCAGCTCCCTCGGGGCGCTGCCCCGGACCCCGCCGGGGCGGGCGGCCCCGGACCCGCCCAATTTAGACCCTTGCGACTTCCGTCATGAAATGTTCGGGACGGCGTTCGGCCAACAGTCCCGCATGGGCTGCGACACGGTCCAGCACATCGGGCAGCCACTCCAAGTCGGCCTTGCTGAAGTCGCCCAGCACGTGCCCGGTGACGCGATCCTTGTGGCCGGGATGGCCGATACCGAGGCGGATCCGCCAGTAGTCCGGCGTGCCGAGCATCCGGTCCGTGCTGCGCAGGCCGTTGTGGCCGGCGGCACCGCCGCCCTTCTTGACCCGCACCTTGCCCGGCGCGAGGTCGAGTTCGTCGTGAAACAGCGCGATGTCGTCCGGCTCGATCTTGAAGAAGCTCGACGCCGCCTGCACCGACCTGCCGCTGTCGTTGACGTAGGTCAGCGGCTTGAGCAGGAGGACGCGTTCGCCGGCGATCGTGCCGTCGGCGGTCAGGCCCCGCAAACGCTGCCGCCACGGCGAGAAACCATGGCGATCGGCAATCGCGTCGATCGCCATGAAACCCACGTTGTGACGCTGCCTGGCCATGCCGGGCTCGGGGTTGCCGAGCCCGACCCAGAGCAGCATGTCAGCCTTCGTCGGGCGCCGCCGGCGTTGCTCCTGTCTCGATCTCGGCGTCCGGCGCGACCTCGTCCGGCTCCTCCTGGATCGTTGGCGCCGCCACCGTCGCGACCACCATGTCGGTCTCGTGCGCCAACAGCGTCAGCGCTTCGGTGCCCTTCAGGTCCGACCAGCGCACGACGTCGCCGATTTCGAGCCCGGCGACGTCGGCCAGCAGATGTTCGGGAATGCGGTCCGGATCGACCGAGACCTCGATGCTGTGGTGGTCGATCGTCAGCGTGCCGCCCCGCTTGATGCCGACGCACTCTTCCTCGCCGGTGAAGTGCACGCCGATCGCCACCCGCACCGGCTCGCCGGCCGCGATCCGGTGGAAGTCGACGTGGATCGGCTTGTCCGACACCGGATGGAGCTGGATGTCGCGCATCAGCGCGCGCTCGCGCGTGGCGCCGGCCACCACTTGGTAGATGTGCGAGCGCCAGCCGCCGCGATGCATCTCGCGCACGATCAGGCGCGGATCGAGCGCGACGTTCACCGGCGCACGCTTGCCGCCATAGATCACGGCAGGAACCAATCCTGCCCGCCTCGTCGCGCGCGCTGCCCCCTTACCAGCACTCGCACGCGAGGAGGCTTCGAGAACCGTCACTTCGGTCACGACGAAATCCTCCGAATGCAAAACACCCCAATGCAGAACGCCCAGGGCAAAACGCCGGCCTCCAGGGGTGCCGGCGCGGCCGTCGTCGTAGGGGAAGGAGGAGGGTAAGGCAAGAGCCCCGCCCGTACGGAGCCCCCGGGTCGCTCTGACTTAGGTCATGGCCGCCGAAGGCTGGCCGCTGGTGCGGTGCGCGGGCGCAAGCCCTGAACCTTACTGAAATGGCAGGTATCGGAACGAGAACAGCAGCATGTTGTCGTCGGTCTTCGGGGTCACGACCGTGTCCACCGTGGTCTTGCCGACGGTGGCGACGGACGTCCCGTCGAAGGCGGTGCGGCGCAGATACTCGTATTCGGTGCCGGCCTCGAGCGTGCCCCAGTCGCCGTGCATGAATTTCCACCAGCCGCCGATGACGCCGTGCACGAGGCCGCGCGTCTGTCCCGAGCAGGCGGCCGACGAACCCTCCACCGAACAGCCGGTGTCGATGAAGGCGCCGTTGCCGTAGCCGAACGCGTAGGTGCGGCCGCCGATCTTGTCGTCGAACGAGCGCTTGGCCTCCTGCTCGGTGCCCGCATAGGCATAGAGGTCGAACTGCTTGTCCGGATGCCACACCAGCCCGACCAGCGCCTCGACTTCCGGGATCGGGATCGGCGTGCCGTTCGAATTGATCGTCGCGTCCGGAAGCTGGCCGGCGCCGTAGCGGCCGATGCCCGCGCCGACCAGGGCAGAGGCCTGAAAGACCAGCGACTTGCCCACGATCGGCAGCAGCATGCCGGCGCCGCCGCCGCCCGCCATCACCGTGCGATTGCGGCCCGAGTTCACGAACGGCGCGCTCGCCGTGTAGCGCGAGTTCATGAACTTCGCGACGCCGTCGATCTCGTAGTGGCCGAATCCCGGGTCGAAGGCGAGCTTGCCGATCACGTCGGGCGCGATGTCGTCGGAGTAGTTCTGGTTGGAGTTCAGCAGCGAGCCGCCGGCGTTGGCGTAGTTGACGGTGCCGCCGATGACGCCGCCGATATTGTTCGATCCGTTCACGTTCTGGGTGGTCACGTTGTAGACCGTCTGCGGCTCCTCGAACGAGATGCCGGCCCAGATCTTCTTGTTCCAGTCCTTGACGAACCGGAGCTGCCACTGGCGGGCCCAGTTGAACCCGACGACGTATTGCGCGTCGATCGTCAGCGGGATGTTTTCCTGGCGCGGCGTGATGCCCACCCGGTTGAGCGTCAGCAGCGACCAGGCCTGGCCGCCGAGGAAGTGGAAGCCCCAGTCGCTGCGGTCGAACGTCGCGTAGGCCTGGCGGACACGCAAGCTGTAGCTGTTGCTCTCGTTGGAGTTCGAGCTGATGCCGGACGACAGGAAGTCGGTCTCGAAATAACCCGCCACTCGCGCGACCGTCGATGGCGCGCCCTCGATCAGCAGCGCCAGGCGGCTCTGCCGGGCCGAGCCGCGGAACTCCGGCTCGTGGTATTCGGGCGATTGCGGATAGGGGATCGCGTTGTACGAGCTGCCGATGTCGGCCACCTCGTTGCGCGATCTGAACACCGACTCCGCCGCCAGAAAGCCGCCCAGCGTGATCGTCACGCCACCGATCTGGAACTTGCCGTATTTGCCCAGACCCGACGCCTGCTGCGCGCCCAGGCTCGTGTTCGGGCCAAGGCCGTTGCTGGGGATGTTCTGCGCCGAGAACGTGCCGGGGTAGTTGCCGGCGTAACCGCCCAGTCCCGAGGTGCTCGAGGTGCCCTGGAAGGACTGGCCGCCCTGGCCCGCCACCGCCATCGCGTTGGCCCGCCGGTTCGCCTCGCGCGCTTCCTCGCGCGCCTGCTCGGCCTCCTCGCGTGCCCGTTCGGTCTCGGTCCGGCGGGCGGCGAGGTCGGTCTTGACCCGTGCCAACTGTCCTTGCAGGGCGCGGATCTGCCGCTCGATGCCGGCGATGGAATCGTCGGCACGCGCCGGCGCCGCCTGTTGCGCGACGCCGCACGCCGCGGTCGCCATGAGCAGACCGTTCCGGAAAGACGCTCGCATCGCCATGACGATCCTCATCTCAGCAGGCCCAGCCGGTGCGCGGCATAGCGCCCGATTACGAGTGTCTCGCGAGCCTGTCTGTGGCGCTTTCGTGACAATGGCTCGCCGCACGTGTCGTTCGAACCGCCCTGTGGCGAGAACGACGCAGCCATCGCGCCACCCGGGCCGCGCAGCGCCCTGCTACAAAGGCGGCATGACGAAACTCCGGCATCCGCAACGTCTCGGCCTGCACCTGCGCGTCGTGCTGCCGGGCGGCATCGTCATCGGGCCCGGGCGCGCCGACCTGCTCGATGCCATCCTCAGGACCGGCTCGATCGCCGCCGCCAGCCGCGAGACGGCGATGAGCTACAAGCGTGCCTGGGATCTGGTCGCCGCCATGAACGCGAGCTTTCGCGAACCGCTCGTCCAGGCGGCGCACGGCGGCGCCGCCCGCGGCGGCGCCACGCTGACCGAAGCCGGCGAGATCGTGCTGGCCGCCTACAGGCGCATCGTCCTGGCCGCCGAACGCGCATCGAGGGACGACATCGAGGGGCTGCAATGGCTCCTCGCGGCCCCCGGCGTGCCGGATGCCGGACCGCGATAGCGCGCTCACAGGAACGGCAGGTAACGGAACGAGAACATGACGACGTTCTCGTCCGTTTTCGGCGTGACCGTCGTTCCCGCCACCGCTCCGGTGCCGGAGAACGCCGTGCGCTGCGTGTACGACCACGTCGAGCCGACCTGCAGCGTTCCCCAATCCCCGTGCATGAACCGCCAGAAGGCGCCGAGCGTGCCCTGGGTGATGCCGCGCGTGTTGGCCACGCACGCCAGCGCCGACCCTTCGGTGTCGCAGCCGGCGTCCGAATAGTTGCCGTTGCCGTAACCGAAGCTCAGCAGCGTGCGACCGTTTCGCTCGTCGTAGGAGCGCTTGCCGATCTGTTCGGTACCGACATAGGCGAACAGGTCCCAGACCGAAGACGGGTGGTAGATCAGCCCGACCAGCGCCTGCAGCTCGGGCAACGGAATCGGCTGGCCGTTCGAGCCGATCGTCGCGTCTGGAAGCTGCGAGGAACCGTAGCGGCCGACCCCCTGACCCGCCAGGCCCGACACCTGAAACGTCAGCCGCGGCCCCATCAACGGCAGGATGACGCCGCCGCCGGCGCCGCCTGCCAGCACGGTGTTGTCGCGGCCCGAGCGGTCGAGCACCGTCGACGTCACCCGGTCGTGCATGAACCGGCCTAGCCCGTAGAGTTCGTAATGACCGAACGACGGATCGAAGGCGATCTTGGCGATCACGTCCGGCGCGATCTCGTCGGAATAATTGGCCGTCGAGTTGAGCAGCGAGCCGCCCGCGTTGGTGTAGTTGACCGTGCCGCCGATCACGCCCGTGCTGTTGACGTTGTTGACGTAATAGGACGTGTTCGGACTTTCGAACGAAAGCGCCGCCCACAGTCTTCGATCGAGGAAATCCTGGGCGAAGCGGAGTTGCCAGTTGCGCGTGTAGGTGAAGCCGGGAACGTAGGCGCTGTCGATCGTCAGCGGGATCTGTTCCTGGCGCGGCGTGACGCCGATGCGGTCCAGCGTCGCCAGGCTCCAGGCCTGCCCGGCGAGGACGTGGAACCCCCAGTCGCCCCGGTCAAGCGTGGCGTAGGCCTGCCGTATGCGCAGGGTGTAGCTGTTGCTCTCGTTCGAGTTCGACGAGATGCCGGCGGACTGGAAATCGGTCTCGAAATAGCCCGCCACCCGGGCGACCGCGGACGGCCGGCCCTCGAGCAGCAGTGCCAAACGCGAGCCGCGCGCCGAGCCGCGGAACTCCGGCTCGTGATAGAGCGGGCTCTGGGCGAACGGTATGGTGTTCCAAACGCTGCTGAGGTCGGCGACCTGGTTGCGAGTGCGAAAGATCGAGGTCGCGTCCAGGTAGCCGCCGAGCTGCACCGTCAGGCCGCCGAGCTGGAAGCGGCCGTACTGGCCCAGCGGTGTGGCCTTCTGCTGACCCTCGGTGCCGACCTGGTGGCCGCCCAGCCCGTTGGTGGCGGCGGAGGGCGGCGGCGGCGCCGCCAGCCCGAGCACGCCGGGCTGTCCGCCGACGCTGAACTGCTGCTGCCCGCCATAGGCGGCGACGCGCGCGG
>CAXUBM010000107.1:0-6844 GCA_964249235.1 uncultured Acetobacteraceae bacterium
CGCCACGATCCGTTCCCCCCGGCTCCCCCCCTGGGCCACGCCCGCTGAAGTCAGCCACGCCCGCTGAAGTTAACCACGCCCGCTGCAGTCAGCCACGCCCATTAATCATTTGTTCACGTGAACGGTCCACATTCGTTCTCAGGTGAAAATCACCTCCAACGGACGTTGGGCGTCGGCAAAACCCGGAGTGCGCGTGATGGCCGGACTGGGACTGAGACTGGCGGGCGGCGACAAGCTCGTCATCAACGGTGCCGCAATCCATTTCGTCACCGGCGCCGACATCCGCCTCGCCAACAAGGCCCGCTTCCTCTTCGGCCGCCAGATCATGGCCCCCAAAGACGCCGGCACGCCGGCCAAACGGATCTATTTCGCGCTCCAGAATGCCTATGTCGGCGAGCCCGAGATCCGCGACGCGGCCCTGCGCGAAGCCGCCTACTACATCGAGTCCTTCCAGACCGAGACGACGTCGCCGTCGGCTCGCCGGCTTCTCGCCGCGGCGCTCGATGCCGCCCGCGCCGGCGAGTGCTATCAGGCGCTCAAGCTCGCGCGGCGCATCATCGCCCACGAAGAAGCGGTCCTCGACGGCCCGCGCTAACACTTTTCTAACATCTCTGCGGCTTAATCCCGTGCGGCAAACAGCCCTCACGGAGAAACACCCATGTTCTCGATCAACACCAACAACTCGGCGATGGCGGCTCTCGAGTCGCTGCGCATGACCAACTCGCAGCTCACCGCGACCCAGAACGCGGTCTCCACCGGCGAGATCGTCTCCAGCGCCGCCGACAACCCCGCCGTCTACGCGATCGCCCAGCAGATGAACGGCAACATTGCCGGCCTGTCGGCGGTCTCGTCCGGTCTGAATTTCGGCGCGTCCGTCGTCGGCACCGCGCTCTCGGCCACCGGCAGCATCATCTCCACTCTGCAGAATCTGCAGAACACCATCACCCAGGCCGGCACCACCGGCATCAGCCTGTCCACCATGCAGAGCGACGTCGCCGACGCCCTCAACCAGGTGAACACCTACGCCCGCAACTCGACCTTTCAGGGCGTCAACTTGCTCACCACGACGACCGACTCCGGCGCCTCCAGCGGCACGCTCAACATCGTCGACAGCCTGCAAGGCGGCACGCTCTCGGTCGCCAACTCGGTCACCACCGGCAACACCCTCACCGACACGCTGGCGTTGACCTCGAACCTGGCGGCGGGCGGCAGCATCACGGCGGCGACGCAGACGATCCTGACCGGCAACACGACGGGCGTGAACATCGCCGTCGACTCGACGCTGGTCGCCAACAGCTTCGGCAACGGCAAGAGCGTCACGATCACCAACGGCGACGGCAGCACGACGACTTTTGAGTTCGACGCCAGCGGCACCGCGCCGACCACCGCGAACACCAGTGGCGCCAGCCCCAACACCACCTATGTCGTCACCGTCGACAAAGCAACCGAGTCGTCCAACCAGATGATCGGCGACCTCGTCAACGCCATGAACCAGCATGGCTACTCCGCCGCCGTCCAGTCCGACGGCTCGATCAACGTCGTCGGCCAGGGCCTGACCGCCTCCAGCACGACGGTCACCGGTCTGAGCGCCGGGACCACCCTGAACGCCGACCAGAGCGCCATCACCACCATCCAGAGCGCGATTACCTCGATGACCAACATCGCCTCGACCCTGGGCTACACCTCGCAGCAGATTACCGGCATCCAGGCCTTCACCGGCGATCTGTCCGATGCGCTGACCTCCGGTGTCGGCGCGCTGACCGACGCCGACCTGTCGGCGGAGAGCGCCAAGCTGACCTCGCTGCAGACCAAGCAGCAGTTGGCGATCCAGTCGCTATCGATTGCCAACTCGCAGTCGCAGTCCATCCTGTCTCTCTTCCGCTGATCGAAACCGGCCGGGCGCATGACGCCCGGCCGCCTTGAGGAGATTGCCAACGATGATGTTGGGCGGAACGTCGATCTACGAGAAGAACGCGGCCAACTTCCTGCCGCCGCGGGACGTCGAGGCGGCTGCCTTCGAGTTCGTCAACCGCATGCTGTCCGAAGCAACCGACGCGGCCGCGCGGATCCGCGCGCTCAACCGCAACCACCGCCTCTGGTCGCTTCTTCTCGGCGACGTCGGCCTCAGCGGCAACCAGCTCCCGCCGATACTCAAGAAGGACCTGACCGCCATCGGCGCTTGGTCGATGTCCTACAGCACCGCCGCCATGGGCCGCGCCCTGCCCATTCAACCGCTTCTCGACGTCAACCGCGACATGATCGAGGCGCTGCGATCATCCAATCCCGCTCCCGCCGTGACGCGCCCGCCCGCGCGCTCGAGCGTCGCGGTCGCCGTCTGACCGCCTGGAGTGCGCGAAGGTGAGTGGTTCGGTCGGTCTTTCACCCATCCCGGTCTATCTCTCGATCGTCAAGAACGAGCAGACGGCGGTGACCAAGACCGAAGTCGGCGACACCACTTCACAGAACGCCGTCAAGCATTTCGAAGCGGCAGCCTCGACGATCCAGACGCCGCAGGCGCTGATCAAGGACTACGCGTCCCTGCAGGTCGTCCTCGGCGCATTCGGCATGTCGTCGATGATCGGCGAGACGGCCATCATCAGCAAGTTGATGACCCAGGATCCGACCTCGCCGACCTCGCTTGCCAAGACGTCCGGCAACGCGCTTTGGCAACGCTTCGCTCAACAGATGTCCGGTTGGACCTCGACCGCCACGCCGCTGACCACCAAGAACGTCTCGACGATCGCGTCGCAATACCTGACCAACCAATTCGAGACCAATCAGAACAAGAGCTCGCCCGGCATGGAGGATGCGCTCTACTTCACCCGCACCGCGAGCTCGATCACCAGCGTCAACGCGCTCATGTCGGACCCGACCCAGCTCAATGTCGTCGAGACCGTCTTGGGCCTCGACCCCACTCAGTTCGGTGCGCTCGACTTCGACCAGCAGCAGGCGATCATCACCAAGGACGTGAACCTGAAGAGCTTCTCCTCGGCGTCCAGCATTCAGCGCTACGCCGAGCAATATCTCGCCATCAACGAAATGAACCCGCCGTCGAGCGCGCCGTCCTGGGGCGTCGAAAGCCTTTTCGGTTCCGACGACACGTCCAACAGCCTTCTCGGCATCATCGGCGCCACTCTCAGCACGACAGCCTGATGTCGGAGACTCCGGATTGAGACCGGAGAAGGGCAGGGGCTTCGCCGTGGCCGGATGGCCAAGAGCGAGCGCAAGACCAGGCGCCACCCGCCTGACCTGACCGACGAGGCGTCGGCGGCCATGGCCGCTCATGCCGGGCGCTGCCCGAAAAGGTCGACGGCAAAGCGTCGACTCTCACGAGATCCTCAACGCGATCCGCTGCATGGTCCGGTCAGGCCGCGAGTGGCGCATGCTTCGGTGCACTTTCCACCTGGAGCGCAGCTCCGGCTGGCTGGCCCGCGACGAAGCCCGCCTCGATGTGTCCGAAGCCATGATCCGTCGCAGGAGGGAGCCGCTCACTCCCGCGACGGATCACCGCCACGGATCGCAACGGACTCTCAGAACCAAGACTCAGGCGGATCTACTCCCCAAGGGTTTGAGGTCAGGCCCCAACCGGTCTTGGGGCAGAGCCCCTGGCCTTCCTCGCCTCCCGTTCCACATCCTCGAAGATGCGCTGCAGGGGAGTGTTCCAGTCTCCCGGCGCGGTCTGCCGATAGATCCGCATCGTGCTGTACCAAGGTGTGTCGTCTCGACCGGCCAGCCAGCGCCAGCATTGGTCGAACCGCGACAACATCCAGACCGGTCGGCCGAGCGCTCCGGCGAGGTGCGCGGTCGACGTGTCGACGGCGATCACCAGATCCAGGTTGGAGACGAACGCGGCCGTATCTCCGAAATTGCCGATCCGGTGCGTCCAGTCGACCAGACGCATGCCTGGCGGCGCCGAAGCCGCCTCGCGTGCCGCTTCCCCGATCTGCAGACTGTAGAATGTCGCCTCCGACCGGCCCAGACGCGCCAAGGCCGCGAGCGTCATCGAACGCCGCTGGTCCGCCAAGGCCGCACCTCGAAAGCCGTGACGAGGCGATCCCGCCCACACCAGCCCGACGCGCAACGACGCGCCATCGCCATCGAGGCACTCGCGCCACTGCGCGGCCAGCAGCGGATCGGCGGTGAGGTAGCCATCTGCCGAGGGTATCCGGTCGATGGTGATCTGCAGTGCCGCGGGCAGCGACAGCAGCGGGCATTCGAAGTCGGCCTGAGGCACGGCCGCCCCGTCATCGATCACCTCGTCCAGGCAATCCAGCCTGGACAACAGCGAGGCGAGCACCCTGCGGACGAGAAGGATCACCCGGCCGCCACGAGCCTTGGCAAGCCGGGCAAACCTGATGAATTGAAGTGTGTCGCCGAAGCCACCCTCCTCGTGCAGGAGAAGCGTGCGGCCCGCAAGGCATTCGCCGCGCCAGCGCGGCATCGGCCATTGGTGTGGACGCATGGCCTGCGTCCGCCAACGCCATTCGTATTCGGCGAACCCCCGAGCGTAGTCGCCGGCGGCGAGCAGGGATTGCGCCAGATTACACCGCGTCTCCGCATTCTGCGGTTCGATCCGCGCTGCCATCTCGAGAAACCGGATCGAATTGCTGACGTCGCCGCGCGACTTCAGCGCGACCCCCATGTTTGACAGCGCCGGCCCGTGATCCGGGTTGAGACGCAGGCAGTTCCCAATCGCGCAGATCGCGTCGTCGTATCGCCCGGTGTCGACCAGCGTGTTGCCGAGGTTGGACCAGGCGCCCCAGGCACCCGGATCGAGCCCGACGGCAAGGGTCAACACACGTTCCGCCTCGGCGAACTGGCAAAGCTCGTTCAGGAGGCCGCCGTAATTGCCGAGCAGCCTCGCGTCGTTCGGCGTCGCCCGCAGCGCCGCCTCGTAGGCGTCCACCGCCTCCTGCAGCCGGCCGGCGAGCTGCAGCGCCTCGGGACTGTTTGTCTCCATGGCCCCACGATGGCCGACAAACCTCAAGAAACCGCCAACGTCCCTCGATCGCGTTCGAGAAACGAATCCTTTAGGTTCGAACCCCGTGGCGAACATCAAGAACGTCGAGTTCGGGTCCGCGGCGTACGAGGAAGCGCGGCGTCTCCGTGACCTCGGTCTGCGCGCCCCGCTCGGCTTGACCCTCACCGAGGACGACCGAGAGCTGGACCGGCACCATCATCACTTCGTCGCCTGCGAGGCCGGCCCGATCGTCGGTGCCGCGATCCTCGTCCCGCCTGATCTCGATCGCGTTGCCAAACTTCGACAGATGGTCGTCCAAGCCCAACGCAGAGGCGAGGGTCTCGGCACGGCGCTCGCGCAGGCGGCCGAAGTCGAAGCGAGGCAACTCGGTGCCCTCACCCTCGCGCTGAACGCCCGCATCCCAGCCGTCCCGTTCTACCGCCGCCTCGGCTATGCCGAGCAGGGCGACCCCTTTCTCGAAGTCTCGATCCCGCATATCCGCATGATCAAAGCCCTGGATTGATCATGCGCATCCTCCTCGCCCTGTTCCTTGCCGCAACCCTGCTCGAAGCTGTGTTCAGCCTCATTCTCGTCCGCCGCCAGGTCGGTGCCGTGCGGCGCCACCGCGACGAGGTTCCCAGCGCCTTTCAGGCCACGGTCACCCTCGACGAGCACCGCAAGGCCGCCGACTACACCACCACCCGCGCCCGCCTCGCCATCGTCGGCACCCTCCTCGACACCGCCGTCACCTTCGTCTGGATCCTCGCCGGCCTGAACGGTCTCGCCAGCCTCCTTGCCCGCCACCTCGCCCCCACGCTGTGGCGTGAGCTCCTCCTCCTCGTCCTGTTCCTCGCTCTGCCTTCCCTCGTCACGTTACCGCTCAGGGCCTACGCCGCCCTCGTCGTCGAGCGCCGCTTCGGCTTCCGCCAGGGTTCCGCCGCCCTCTTCCTGCGCGACCAGGTCAAGGGCACCCTGATCGCCGCCATCATCGGCCTGCCCCTTCTCACGGCGCTTCTCGCCCTGATGCGGCACGCCACCGGCCTGTGGTGGCTCTGGACCTGGGCCGGCGCCACCGTGCTCACGCTCGCCGCCCCCACCGTCTACACGCGGGTCGTCGCCCCGCTCTTCAACCGCTTCGAACCGATCGCCGACCAGGCGCTCGCCGGCCGCCTGTCCGCCCTGCTCGAGCGCTGCGGCTTCCACGCCTCCGCCCTGCTCACGATGGACGCGTCCAAGCGATCCAGTCACGCCAACGCCTTCTTCACCGGCTTCGGCCGCTCCAAGCGCATCGTCCTCTTCGATACGCTGCTCGCCCGTCAAACGCCGGACGAGGTCGAGGCCGTGCTCGCTCACGAGCTCGGCCACTTCCATCACCGTCATGTGCTCACCGGCACGCTGCGCGGCATCGTCGTCCTGTTCGGCATCTTCTTCGCGTTCGGATACCTCTGCCGCCAGCCCTGGCTCCTCGCCGGCCTCGACCTGCACGACAACGGCACGGCCATGCGATTCATTGCCGCCAGCCTGATCCTGGGCGTGCTCGGCCCGGCGCTCGGGCCGATCTCGAACTGGATTTCCCGCCGCCACGAATACCAGGCCGACGACTTCGCCCGCCGCCAGGTCGGCGCCGAGCCGCTCGTCTCGGCGCTGACCAAGCTCGTCCGCGACGGCGCCGGCACGCTGACGCCCGATCCGATCTACGCGCTGGTGAACTACACCCACCCGCCCGTGCCGTTGCGCGTCCAGAGACTTCGGGGCTCTGCCCCGAGCCCCGCTGGGGCAAGCGGCCCCAGACCCGCCTGACCGAGCAGGCTGCTGAAAAGCAGGAAACCGATCGGGATCGAAGGGCCCGAGGCCCTTCGCAGGTCGAGGACAGCGTCCTCGCCT
>CAXUBM010000108.1:0-6691 GCA_964249235.1 uncultured Acetobacteraceae bacterium
CCATGAAAACGAGTCCTGGACCGACTGGAACGCCTGCGAAGTCTGGATCATCAGACCCAGCGTCGCCCGCCCCGCGAAGTACATCGGACCGATCAGAAGGAACGGCAGCAGCACCGCGACTTGCCCATAGGTGATGGTGAAGATGTTCAGCATCAGGAACCGCCGCAGCAGCCCCAAGAAGTTTGTCCGGATCGACGCAAAGCTCGCGAGCAACGCGTCGCGCTCGTCCCGCTCGCCGCCGTGCAGCGCGATCCCTTCCGTGTTCTCGCGTGCGCGCACCAGGCCGAACCGGAAATCCGCCTCGTAGCGCTGCTGGAAGAAGCGAAGCCGGATCAACTTCCGGCCGATGAAATACGTCAGCAGAGTACTGCCGATGCTGAACGCCAGCGCCACCCAGATCAGTGAGCCAGGCACGTGCCGCCCGAACAGCGGCACGCCCCTCGACAGCACCCACAGCAGAATGACGTAGCTGAACAGCGAGACGATGTTGCTCATCAGCCCGAGCAGCAGCGTCAGCGTGTCGCTGCCCGGCCGCGAATTCGCCCCTGCGCCGCAAAAAGACGCGAGATCGTCCGAAATTCGCTGATCCGGGTTGTCGGTCGCCACACCCTCCCGGTCGGAGGCCACGCTGATCCGATAGTAGGCGCGCTGGGACAGCCACCGGCGCAGATAATCCCCCGTCATCCAGCGCCGCCACCTGATCTGCAGATACTGGGTGACGAACACGCTCAGGCAGCCGATCAGGATCTGCAGCAGCCCGATGCCGAGCAGCCCGGGCATGATCCACCCGCTCTTCAGCGGATACCAGGTGAAGAGCAGCGCGGTGAAGGCATGCAGGTTCTTCGTCTGCAGCGCGTCGTAGAACAGGTTGTACCAGAACGTGCTCAGCACCCCGAGCTCGGTCTGTGCGATCGACAGGATCCCCACCCCGATCAGCATCGCCAGCGCCGACCGCCGCTCCTCCGAGCGGAAGAAGTAGGGCTTGAACAGCCGCCAGCTGTCGGCCAGCACGGGTCCCAGGTTACGCATCAGCCGCTCCTATCGCACCCGCAGCCTTACCACGCCCCGCATCTCGCCGGGCTCGATCGGCCGGCCTTTGCGCAGGATGTCGATCCGCCCCGCCCGGCTCAGACGTGCCGCCGCCGCCCGCACCTCGCCCAGCCGCGATCGCCACTCCACCTCGTCGAGCAGGCGTGCCGCCTCGCTCGGGCAGATGGATTTGCCGGGTCCGCGATCCCCTGCCAGCCGCAGGATCGCGGCCTCCGCCTCGTCGGCCTGAATTTCATCCATCGCCGTGAAACCTGCCCTGGGTCGACCGCCTTCACAAGACAGCGCCGCAACGTGGAGACTTTTCAACGATCTTCGATCGCGCTTAACTCAATCCACCTGGACATATCGTCACTCCGGAGCGAGGAACTCTCCGAATGCCGCATATCGACGATATCGCGTCACCAGAGCGCATGAAGCGCCCGGGTGTCGCCATGCTCATCGTGCCGGTGATGCTCCTGGCCGCCTGGCTCGTTCTCACCCCGCATCACGGCGCGCCGCACGTCGCGCAGACACCTGGACTTGCGGCGGCCCGCTAGACGCGTTTCTCTCCGCTCGGCACGTCTGCGAGACACACGATGATCGAGCTCTGGTCCTGGCCCACGCCGAACGGTCAGAAGGTCCACATCGCCCTGGAAGAAGTCGGCCTGCCCTACCGGACCATCCCGGTCGACATCGGCGCCGGCGAGCAGTTCAGTCCCGAATTTCTCAACGTCACCCCCAACCACCGCATCCCCGCCATCGTCGATCCCGAAGGTCCGGGCGGCAGGCTCGCCCTGTTCGAGAGCGGCGCCATCCTGATCTACCTTGCCGAAAAGACCGGGCGCCTGATCCCCGAAGCGCAAGCCGACCGCTATGTCTGCCTGCAGTGGCTGATGTTCCAGATGGGCGGCGTCGGCCCGATGTTCGGCCAGTGGAACCATTTCGCCACCTACGCCCCCGAGGAGATCCCCTACGCCATCGATCGCTACGGCAAGGAGGTTCGGCGCCTCTACGGCGTTCTCGAGAAGCGCCTGTCGGCGGCCGAATACCTGGCCGGTGACGGGTTCAGCATCGCCGACATCGCCACCTTTCCCTGGGCGCGCACGCCCGAGAAACGCAACATCGACTTCGCCGAATACCCCAACGTCGCCCGCTGGCACGACGCCATCGCCGCCCGGCCGGCCGTGGAACGCGGCCTCGCCCTGCTGGCGGAGCACCGCCGCCAGGGCCCCGTCAGCCAGGAAGCCTGGCAGAACATGTGCGGCGACAAGCAATTTGCGCCCCGGCCCGGCCCCGCCTGCCGCCCGGACCCGGCAACGCCTGCACCTCCGAGTCACGGGGTCCGGGGCCGGCGGGTCGAGGGCGGCGCCCTCGCCTCGCTACGCCCCCTCGGGCGTATACCGCCACACCGAAGCCGGCGGAAAATTCAACGGCGTCCAGGCCTCCCGCCGCTTGGCCAGCGCGTGCGCCTGCGCGGGCAGCGGCGACGTCGCGCAGTAGCTGTAGTGCAGGAACCCCCGCCCCGGCGCCACCGCCTCGATCGCGTCGATGAACCGCCGCTGCTCCGGCTTCTTGAGCAGCACCAGCGGGATCCCGCACACCACGGTGCCGATCCTGCCGTGCCATTCGCGCGGCAGCAGCGACGGCAGCGCGCGCGCGTCGCCCTCGATCACCGTGACCCCCGGCGGCAGGATCGAGCGCAGATGTGCGGCCATGCTCGGCACGATCTCGAGCACGAACAGCCGTTCCGCCGGCAACCCGGCGCCGAGCAGCGCCCGGCTGATCACGCCCGTCCCCGCGCCCAGCTCCAGCACCGCCTCGTCGGGCTGCCGCCGCACCTGGCGCGCCACCCGCCGGCACAGCGCCGGCGACGACGGGACGATCGACCCCATCTGCAGCGGGTTGCGGATCCAGCGCTGGAAGAACAGTGCCGCGTTGGCGGCGTCCTCCCGCTCGGCGGTCGACAGCGGCTCGACGGATGTGTTGCTCATCGGATGGCCTCTCCCCTAGCCCAGGCTCTGGACGATCGCGCCCGTCAGGGCGGCGGTGTCCGCCTCGCCGCCCAGATCGCGCGTGCGCACACGCCGCTCGCCCACCACGTGCTGGACCGCGCGCCGCAACCGGTCGGCCTCGGCGCCGAGCCCGACATGGTCGAGCATCAGCGCCGCCGCCAGCAGCAGCGCCAGCGGGTTGGCCACACCCTTGCCGGCGATGTCGGGCGCCGAGCCGTGCACCGCCTCGAAGATCGCCGCGTCGACGCCGATATTCGCCCCCGGCGCCATGCCCAAGCCCCCCACCAGCCCGGCGATCAGGTCCGACAGGATGTCGCCGAACAGGTTGGTCGTGACGATCACGTCATACTGCCAGGGATCCAGCACGAGTTGCATCGCGCAGGCATCCACGATCCGGTCGTTCATCTCCACCCGCCCCTGGTAGAGCTTGGCGACCGCGCGCCCCTCCTCCAGGAACAGGCCGGTCAGCGCCTTGAGGATGTTGGCCTTGTGCACGACGGTGACGCGCCGCCGTCCATGACGGACCGCGTAGTCGAACGCATACTCGACGATCCGCCGGCATTCGGCGCGCGAGTTGAAGCCCGCCGACATCGCCACCGCCCGCGGGTCGTGGTTGAGCGGCAGGTAGTTCTCGAACGCCGCGTAGAACCCTTCCAGGTTCTCGCGCACCAGCACGATGTCGATGTTGTCGTAACGGCCCGGCACGATCGTGCGCACCGGCCGCAGGTTGGCATACAGCTCGAATTCCTGCCGCAGCACCACATTGATCGACTTGAACCCGCCGCCCACCGGCGTCGTCAGCGGCCCCTTCAGCGCGAGCTTGGTCCGCCGGATGCTGTCGAGCGTCGCCAGCGGCAACGGGTCGCCATGCGTCTGCACCGCCGCCATGCCGGCCTGCTGGACGTCCCACCGGAACGGCGATCCCAGGGCATCGAGAACGGCCACCACCGCCGCCGTGATCTCCGGTCCGATCCCGTCGCCCGGGATCAGCGTCGCCTCGCGACGGTTCGCCGCTTCGGAACCAGCACCGCTCAAGCGCACCTCCCGGACCGTCGGTGAACGTTCTAGGCTGACGTCCATCGGCGGTGAAGCCCGCCCGGTTCGAACCAGAGGAAACGGGGTTCACGATGTCCACCGCCATCGACGACGGTCCCGCCTTCCTCCGGGCCTCGATCCTGGCCCTGCAGGCCTTGGCCGCCGACCCGCGCTGCCTGTCGCGTCTCGACGAGATGGCGGCCGCGATCGCCGCCTCGATCGCGCAAGGCGGCAAGCTGCTGATCGCCGGCAACGGCGGCAGCGCCGCCGACGCCCAGCACATCGCCGGCGAGTTCCTCGTCCGCCTGGTCGTCGAGCGCGCCCCCTTGCCGGCGATCGCTCTGACCACCGACAGCTCGATCCTGACCGCCGCCGGCAACGATTACGGCTTCGACCGCGTCTTCGCCCGCCAGGTCACCGGTCTCGGCCGCCCGGGCGACGTGCTGCTCGCCATCTCGACCTCCGGCAACTCGCCGAATATCCTCGCCGCCCTCGAGGCCGCCCGCGCCGCCGGCGTGCGCACCCTCGGCCTGACCGGCGCGACCGGCGGCCGGATGGCGGCGACCACCGACCTGCTGCTGCCGGTTCCGTCCGAAGTGACCGCCATCATCCAGCAGCTCCACATCACCGTGGCCCACATCCTGTGCGCGAAAGTGGAACGTCTGGTTCTCGACACCGCCTAGCCGGCCGCGCGTCGACATCATTTGTCCCAAATAACGAACGGCGCGTCGTCTCGCGCCAAAGTAGACCGTGATCAAAATCGGATCAGGCCTCGTTTTCTGCTGACGTGCACTCGGTCGATCACTATCGAGTGCCTCCACTCACGAGATCGTGAACAGCCCGCTGTTCGTGGCCCATGATGGAGATCAGAATGTCAGCACCCGACCTCGGCCTGTTCGAGAACGCCGCCGAAGCGACCTTCTGGTCGCCCGCCTTCGCCTCCGCCTTCGACCTCACCCAGCTCTACGGCGCCGGCGGCGCGGCACTCGCCACCCAGACCGCCAACGGCTGCACCGCCTCGGCGATGACCGATTTTCAAGGCAACGTCATCATCACCTTCCAGGGCACCACCACCGCGGCGCAGAACGACGCCGACCAGCAGATCATGGCCGGCGACGATCCCGCGAGCATCCCCGCCTTCGCCGATGCGCTCGCCTTCACCAGGACCGTCCAGCAGGCCGCCGCCGGCCTCGGCATCCCGGCCGCCAACATCTACGTCACCGGTCATTCGCTGGGCGGCACGCTGGCCGAGTACGTCGCCTCGCAGACCGGCCTGGCCGGCATCTCCTTCGCCGGCGCCGGCCTGCCCGGCTACGTCGCGCCGGCGACACCGGCCGCCAACTTCACCAGCTACGTCGAGCACGGCGACGCCTACGCCAACTGGAGCACCGACGGCAGCGAGCACGTCTTGGCCAGCGCCAGCCAGGACCACTACGGCCAGCTCACCTTCCTCGGCCCCTCCGCCAACGACGCCCTGACCGACCTCATCGTCGCCGACACCCAGGCGCTCATCCCGGCGCTCTTCACCGGCACGCTCGCCACCGCCTCGGCCAAGCTGGCCGCCGACTTCAACCACAACCTGCTCGGCATCCACAGCATGGGCAATTACGTCGCCGACCTCGCCGCCATGCCGGCACCGAACCTGACCGGCGGCGCCTTCCGCGATGCCGGCGCGTCGATCGCCCAACTGCATCCCGGCCTGTTCGCCTCCTTCTAGCGCCGCCTCACAGGGGAGCGCAGGCGCGCGCGAGCCAGGCGTGCGCCTCGCCGTCCAGCGACGGCCCGATCTCCGACAGCACGCGCGCGTGGTAGCCGTCGACCCATGCCCGCTCCTCGCGCTCGAGAAGACCGGCGTCGATCATCGTCCGGTCGATCGGCGCCAGCGTCAGCGTCTCGAACCCGAGGAACGGCTTCGTCGCGTGCGCGTGGGCGCGCGGCGAGGCCAGGAGCAGGTTCTCGATCCGGATCCCGTGCGAGCCGGGCTCGTAGTAGCCGGGTTCGTCCGACATCACCATGCCGGCCTTGATCGCCACCGGCCGGTGCACCGCCGAGATGCTCGCCGGCCCCTCGTGCACCGAAAGCACGCTGCCGACGCCGTGCCCGGTGCCGTGGTCGTAGTCGAGCCCCGCCCGCCACAGCGCGTCGCGCGCCAGCGCGTCCAGCCGATGCCCGGTGACACCCTCCGGAAACGAAGCCGTCGCCAGCCGGATCATCCCCTTCAGCACCCGGGTGAACTGGTCGCGCCAGGCCGAGGGCGCCTCGCCGCCGCCCGTCCACACCGTCCGGGTGACGTCGGTAGTGCCGTCGTCGTACTGGCCGCCGCTGTCGATCAGGTAGAGCTCCCGCTCGCCGATCCCCCGGTCGCTCGCCGGGGTGGCATGGTAGTGCATGATCGCCGCGTGCGGGCCCGCGCCCGAGATCGCCGCGAAGCTGTCGCCTCGAACCGCCTCGCCGTCGGCGCGGAACCGATGCAGCCGTTCGGCGGCCGAGATCTCCGTCTCCGCGCCGGCCCGCCCCTCGACCCAGTGCAGGAACCGGCAGAGCGCCACCCCGTCGCGCCGGTGCGCCGCGCGCATGCCGCTCCGCTCGACCTCGTTCTTGCACGCCTTCGGCTC
>CAXUBM010000109.1:0-4361 GCA_964249235.1 uncultured Acetobacteraceae bacterium
CGGCGTTGTCGGGGGAGGGGCGGGGGACGAGCCGATCGGTCAGGGCGGGCCTTTGCGGTCGAAGGCCAGGGGCGCGGCCCCTGGACCCCGCCGGGGGCGAACCCCCGGACCCCGGGATCCAAGGGATACGCCCCTGGGCGGGGTCAGGGGCAGAGCCCCTGGCTTTCCTTATGTCGCTGGCAAATCGTGGCGCGCGGCAATCTCGGTGCGCAATCGGTCGAGGATGGCGTCAATCGGCATGGGGCCGAGGTCGCGGCCGCCGCGGAGGCGGACGGCGGCGGTGCCGTTCTCGGCCTCGCGGTCGCCGACGACGAGAACGGTCGGGATCTTCATCGCCTGGGCGTTGCGGATCTTCTTCTGCATGCGTTCGGAGGAGCTGTCGACGAGGACGCGCAGGCCGAAGGTTGCGGTGCGGATGTCGGAACCGGTCAGTTCTGCCTTGAGGCGTTCGGCATACGCGATGTGACGGTCGGCGATGGGGACGATGGCCACCTGGGTGGGGGCGAGCCAGGTGGGGAAATTGCCGGCGTAATGCTCGAGCAGGAAGCCGATGAAACGTTCGTGGCTGCCGAGCGGGGCGCGATGGATGACGTAGACCGGCTGATCGGAGCCGTCGGCGGCCCGGTAGGTGAGGTCGAAGCGGGAGGTGGCGAGGAAGTCGAGCTGGTTGGTGGAGATCGCGTATTCGGTACCGATCGCGCTGCGCACCATGAAGTCGATCTTGGGGCCGTAGAAGGCGGCTTCGCCCTCGACCTCGACGCAGGGATAGCCGCCTTCGGCGACGGCGGCGCGGATGATGTCGAGTGCGGCGACCCACTTGGCGGGCTCGTCGACGTATTTTTCAAGCTTGGTGAGGTCGGGGAGCGAGAGGCGCATCCAGAAGTCGTGGATGTCGAACAGGCGGTAGTAGTCGGCGTGGAGGTTCATCACGCGGATGAACTCATCGCGGGCCTGATCGAAGGTGCAGTAGATATGGGCGTCGTTCTGGCAGAAGCCGCGGGTGCGCATCAGGCCGGAGAGCGCGCCGTGAGCCTCGTAGCGGAAGACCTTGCCGTATTCGGCGAGGCGGACGGGCATTTCCCGGTAGGAATGCGGGCGGGCGAGGAAGACGTGGTGGTGATGCGGGCAGTTCATCGCGCGCAGGTAGAATTCCTCGTCCTCCAGCTTCATCGGCGGGTACATGTCGTCCTTGTAGTAGGGCAGATGGCCCGACTGGACGTAGAGGGCGGCGCGGGCGATCTCGGGGGTGATGACCTGCTGGTAGCCGTACCTGGTCTCGAACTCGCCGGCGAGGTGTTCGAGCTCGCGGCGGAGCACGGCGCCGTTGGGCAGCCACAGGGGGAGGCCGATGCCCACTTCCTCGGCGAAGGCGAAGATGTCGAGCTCGCGGCCGAGCTTGCGATGGTCGCGCAGGCGCATCTGCTCCTGGCGCCAGAGTTCCTGCTCGATCTCGGCTTCGGTGTCGAAGCACAGGCCGTAGATGCGCTGCATCTGCGGGTTGCGCTCGTTGCCGCGCCAGTAGGCGCCGGCGATGGAGGTGAGCTTGAAGGCGCCGATGGCCGACGTGTCGGGGACGTGAGGGCCGCGGCAGAGGTCGACGAAGTCGCTGACGGTGTAGAAGGAGACGGCGTCGACGCCGGCGGCGGCGCTCGCACCTGCGTCCACGCTGCCCGTGGCGCTGGCGTCGCCGGTTTCCCTGGCGACGGCGGTGCTGCCCACGGTGCGCAGGAGTTCGAGGAGCTCGACCTTGAAGTCCTGGTGGTGGTTGCGCATGAAGGCGATCGCGTCGTCGATGGAGACCTCCTCGCGGACGAAGGGGGCGGACTCGGCGCGGATGGCGCGCATGCGGGCTTCGATGGCGGGGAAGTCGGTCTCGCTGATCGGGCGGGGAAAGAGGATGTCGTAGTAGAAGCCCTGGTCGGTTGCGGGACCGACGCCGAAACGGGCCTCCGGCCAGAGGTCCTGGACGGCGGCGGCGAGCAGGTGGGCGCAGGAATGGCGCATCAGGGCGAGGTGCTGGCGCGTCGCTTCGTCCGTCGGGGCGAAACGAGGCGCGAGGGAGGCGGGCTGCTCGGCGACTGACGACAAGGCTCTGACCATCGGGTATTTGGTCAGCTTCTCCTACACAGGGCCGCACGTCCTGTCACATCTTGCCGAGAGGCTCCTGCACGCCGAAATCCCTGTCTTGGGCCGCGCGAAGCAGGTAGGATTATGGCCATGGCGTGGTCGGGCAGAGCGTTGCAGAAGCGAGACGGATGCGGTGATCGACGCGGCGCATGATGCATGGCTGACCGAGGGCGTGATGAGCCGGCGGGTGGTGGCCTGGGCCATCGACGCCTTTCTCGTCTGCGTTCTCCTGGTCGCGTTCAAGGTGGCGCTGATCGTGTTCGGCGTCGTCACGCTCGGGTTGGGGCTGCCGCTGCTCGGGCTGCTGCCGCTGGTTCCGTTCGTCTACTATGTCCTGTTCGTGGCCTCGGGACGCAGCGCGACACCGGGGCAGCAGGCGATGGGGTTGGTCCTGCGCCGGGACGACGACCTGGCGCCGCCGACGCTGGCGCAGGCGCTGGTCTGGACGCTGGGCTTGTTCGTGACGTTCGCGGCCGGCGCGCTGTGGGTGCTGGTGGCGCTGGTCACGGTGCGGCACCGGACGCTGCATGACCTCGCGTCGGGGCTGGTGGTGACGCGGTCGTGGTCGGTTGCGCCGCGGACCGGCATCTGGCCGATGCCGGACGGGCCGGGTCTCGGCGGGCCCGGTCAGGGTGGTCCGGGACGGCCGTTCGCATGAGCTACAACGGTCCGCGGCGGCCGCAATTCTTCTACACGACGGCGCCCCTGCCCTGCCCCTATGTCGCGGGACGGGTCGAGCGGAAGGTGGTGACCGAAATCACGGGCGCGGATGCCGAGGAGGTGCACGACCGGCTGTCGCGCGCCGGGTTTCGGCGCAGCCACAACATCGCCTACGCGCCGGTCTGCCCGAACTGCAACGCATGCGTGCCGATCCGCATTCCGGTGGAGCGGTTCCGGCCGGGGCGGACGTTGCGAAAATGCCTGAAGGCCAACGAGGGCGTCGAGGGCTTCGAGGTGCCGGCGCACGCGACCACCGAGCAGTTCGCGCTGTTCCAGCGCTATCAGGCGGCGCGCCACGTCGAGGGCGACATGGCGGGGATGACCTTCTACGACTACCGGGCGATGATCGAGGACACGCCCATCGACACCTTCATGGTGGAGTTCCGCGAGCCGGACGACCGGCTGATCGGGGCGTGCCTGACGGACCGGCTCGGGGACGGGTTGTCGGCGGTCTACAGCTTCTTCGAGCCGTCGCTGGCGCGGCGGTCGCTGGGCAGCTTCTCGGTGATGTGGCTGATCGACAGGGCGGTGGAGATGGGACTGCCTTACATCTATCTCGGCTACTGGGTCGCGGAGAGCAGGAAGATGGCCTACAAGGCGCGGTTCAGGCCGAGCGAGATCCTGGCGGGCGGCGT
This sequence comes from uncultured Acetobacteraceae bacterium, assembly GCA_964249235.1. Classification (GTDB taxonomy): domain Bacteria; phylum Pseudomonadota; class Alphaproteobacteria; order Acetobacterales; family Acetobacteraceae; genus CAXTPV01. Next base: position 3,483 of record CAXUBM010000109.1, read on the forward strand.
GTGGCGGGAGCTCGACGGGGATGCCGCCTTGCCGCTCGGCGGGCAGGCGATGAGCGAGCCGGGGTTCTAGGCCGGGAGGGTGAGAGGCGTCGCTCCATAGTCGCGCACTCGACGCGCTTGGCCCCCGCCTGGACTTCCACCTGGCTGACCAGCTTCCGCTCTACGGAGCGGCTCGGCGTTGAGCGGCAGTCGACCCACATAGCCTGGTCAGATACTGTGAGGCGATGCTTCGGCGCTCGCGACACGGCAAGGTTCGCAATCAGGCGGATGAGCAGGGCCAGAAGCTCGGCGACTTCTTCGTTCGTGAAGCCGCTCAATGCTTCAGCCAGGCGGTTCGATGGCCCGACGGCGAGGTCATCTCTAGGGGCGAGTTCGAACACACGGACAGTGTCCGCGGCGGCGTTGTCGTGCGGATGGACCTGCGGAAGCTTTGACGCCCAGAACAGGAGTCAACGAATTGGCCGATAACGAAACGGTCGTGCACCAGCTCTACCTGGGATTCAACCGGCGCGACATTCCGGCCGTGCTGGCGCTGCTGGACGACGATGTGGACTGGGCCAACGGGATGGATGGCGGTCACGTCCACGGGCGCGACGCCGTCCGTATTTACTGGACGAAGCAATGGGCAGCGATTCAGCCCCATGTCGATCCTCTGCACATCGGGCAGCGCGGTGACGGCAAGATGGCGGTCGATGTGCATCAGGTCGTGCACGACCTCGATGGCAATCTCCTCCTGGATGAGACGGTCCGTCACGTCTTCCTGATCGAGAACGGTCTCGTCAGCCGTTTTGACATCGAGAACGCGGGTGGGTTGTCCTCGATCAACCATGCATGAAGCAACAGCATGCGCATGGTGACGGCTGACGGAGGTCAGGGTCG
>CAXUBM010000109.1:4461-6662 GCA_964249235.1 uncultured Acetobacteraceae bacterium
GACCCGCCCTGACGGTCAGAATGTGTAGTTGATGCGGCCGTAGTAATAGCCGCCGGTGATCGGGATCTGGGCGGCGAACTGGTCGTAGTATTCGACGCCGAGATAGGCGGTGTCGGCGGGCACGCGGCGCGGCTGCAGATTGAAGATGTCGTCGGCGCCGACCGCGACGTGCCAGTGCGGGGTGATGCGGTAGCCGATCTCGAGATCGGTCAGCCAGACCGGCGTCTGCTTGAACTCGTAGAACTGGCTGACGGAGTATTGCAGCGCCGCCGGCGCCTGGTCCTCGTAGGTGAGGAGATCGGTGGTCTGGCCCCAACGGGTCCAGCGCAGGTTGGCGTCCCACTTCCTCAGGCGCCAGAAGGCGTCAAGGATCAGCTTGCTGCGCGGGAAGGCGGTCGTGAGGTAGGCGACGCCCTGCGGGTTGAGGAACGGGTCGCCGAAGGCGTCGGTGCCGTTGTGATGCAGCCGCGTGCGGTTGAGGTCGAGTGCTGCGGTCCAGAAGAACGTGCCGATGGCGGGTGTCGGCGTGTTGTAGGTGACGTCGAGATCGAGACCCTGGGTGCGGGTGCTGGCGCCGTTGGCGAAGTAGTAGGCGGAGATGTCGTTCGCCTGGATGCCGGCGGGGAGCGATGCCCCGGTCAGCGCGATCGCGTCCTCCGCCGCCGTGCCGTTGACGCCGCCGGCACCGACGATGCGGTCGCGAATGTTGATCTGGTAGACGTCGATGGTGACGCTCATGCGGGCAAGCGGCTCGAGCACGAAGCCGGCACTGGCGTTGGTCGAGCGTTCGGGCTTGAGCGGTGTGGCACCGATCGATTGGGCCGCGGCCGAGTTGACCGCCAGATCGCCGCTCGCGCCGGTGGGTGAGACGTTGAGCGCCGAGAAATGCTCCTCGGCGAGGGTGGGCGCGCGAAAGCCGTTGCTGATGGTGCCGCGTACCGCGAACCAGTGGGTGAAGTCGTAGCGGCTCGACAGCTTGCCGTTCTCGGTGTTGCCGAAGTCGGTGTAGTGCTCGAAGCGTCCGGCGAGATCGACGTCGAGCTTCGGGATGGGGTGGATGTCGGTGTCGACGTAGGCGGCCCAGACGTCGCGGCTCCAGTCGCCGGCGTTCTGCGGGCGCAGGCCGGCGAAACCCTGCGTGCCGCCGACTTCCCAAGATGGGCCGTTGCCGGAGCCGAGGTGGTACTGGTCGACACGTTCCTCGCCGCCGAAGGCGAGGTTGAGGGGCACGGTGCCGATGTGGAACAGCCGGCCCAGATCGAGATTGTTGGTCCATTGCGCGTTGCGCATGTCCTGGGCCAGGGCGTCGGTGGGCGTGAAGCCGGGCCGCTGGCCGAAATCGGGATCGGTGGCGTTGGCGGGATCGAGGTCGCCGGTCTGGTAGAGGTTGGGGTTGGCGGTGTCCTTGTTGCCGATGCCGAGGTCGTCGGCGCCGTAGGTGCTGGCCAGCTGCCAGTGAAAGCCGCCCAGATCGTAGCCGCGCAGGCCGAGGGTCAGCGCGTAATCGTTCTCCTCGTCGGTTTCGATCGGCGAGAAGCCGTCGGGGTAGACCTCCGGCAAGACGCTCGGCAGGCGGTAGTTCTCGAAGGCTTCGGCGTGACGGTGGCCGTAGGTGATCAGCGAAAAACCCTCGACGCCGCCGAGCAGGTCGGGAAACAGGGTGCCGCCCGACTCGATGCTCAGCGTTTCGCGCGTCTCCTCTGGCGTGCCGTTGATGAAGTTGTCGAACTGGCCGGTGCGGTCGTCGATCGAGTTGGCGATGAAATGATCGGCATGGTAGACCTGCGCGCCAAGGTGGACGTAGCCGTCGCTGCCGATCGGCGCCCCCTGATCGCCGTCGAGCTCGTAGGTCCAGCCGTCGCCGTTGTTGGCGTTGGCACCACTGGTGGCGGTGTAGCTGCCGCCGGTGTTGGTCTTCTTCATGATGATGTTGGCGACGCCGGCGATGGCGTCGGATCCGTATTCGGCGGCGGCGCCGTCGCGCAGGATCTCGATGTGATCGATCGCCGCGGCGGGGATCATGTTGAGGTCGACGGGCGTGGCGCCCTGCTCGGGACCGGCATCGGCGGTGATGTTGGCGGTCTGGTGACGCCTGATGCCGTCGACGAGGACGAGCACCTGGTTGGGGCTGAGGCCGCGCAGGCGGATCGAGGAGGTGAGGTCGGCGGTGTCGGCGCCCATCACCTGCTGGGCGACGGAGC
>CAXUBM010000110.1:0-6621 GCA_964249235.1 uncultured Acetobacteraceae bacterium
GACGGTCAGCAGGCCGCCGATCGCCGGTCCGACGTGAGCGGCCAGCTCCTCGGTTGCGGCCATGATCCAGTCGGCCAGGATGGCCACACCGACAATGGCGGCGATGAAGATCCAGGTCGGCGCGGGGTGCCACCAGTATCGAAGTAACGGCGCAACCGGCACCAGCAGCAGCAGGCCGAGACGGATCACGGTGGCGCGCCGCCGCGTTTTGCGGACCGCCGCACCTGCGGGGGGATCACAGCCTGCATCGATGCGATGCGCCGATGCATTCTAGCGTCGGTCCGGGTATGCGCGGACCCGGGTCATGGATTGTCTTCGTTGCCTTCGGGGCATGGATCAGAACACGGCCCTCACGGCGAAGACGCTCATCAGGACAAAGATCGCAAAGATCGCGATGGCGATGAAGAACAGGATCTTGGCGATGCGCGACGTTGCGGCTGACGCGCCGGAGAAGCCGAAGAAACCCGCAATGACCGAATCACGAGATATGATCGCCCATTTCTACATCGCAAGCGCTTCGATACCGAGGAAGAGACGAGTTTAGCTTGATGCAGGCGCGACATGACATCAACCGGTTGACGGGCGAACTCCGTTGCCCCGGGGCAATCGGCACCGGCGCCGATGATGACAGCAATTTTGCTCATGATCCGATCAAGTCTTTGATGCGGCGAGAGGTTTTGGAAACAGCCCGGGCAGGCTTCGGCCGACCATTTGACGCGTAGAGTGGGCGCGGGAGATCACCTCGACCGGCCCAGGTGATCTTGCGACGCTTCGGCTACTGCGAGTTCCGCATCGTTGGCATCAACCAACTGCGGTGCAATCAAGCGTCCTCCGCGCGGCGACTGGGCACCGAGAAGTGTTTTCCGATGCTTCCACCGTCTACTTTCGTTCGAGGCAGGAAGGGAAGAGAGCCGCTCTCAGACGGCTGGCCCGGTCTTCTCCGCCAGTATGACTTCTAGATCGACGGGACCGTGCAACGTGTTGGCGACCGGTGACAGCATCAGCGAGTGGGCGATGAGCGTCCTGAGGTCGGTGGCCGGGGCGTCGGCTCGCATGTGTACCCTGACGCGGATGGCGTCGAGACCGGGCGGTCCGGACATTTCGACGTCGGCACGCCACTGCGTGGTGGTGACGATATCAGCCTCGAGCTCGAGTTCGAGCTCCTGCACCCTGATGTTGCCAAGTGTCGCATTGGCATGGATCCTCGACGCCAGGCAGGAGCCGAGAGCGGCCAACAATGTCTCGAACGGTGTCGCCACATTATCTCTCTCCAATGGCCCGAGACGTTCCTCGACCGGAATCGGAGGGAGGTTCCTTACGTAATTCAGGTTTTTGAAGCCGCCGCTGGCCACCGTGCGGCAACGCATGGCACCGAGAGAGGCAGTCGTCGCGGTCACGCTCGTTTCAATCATGATCCGGCCCCAATCGCACGAACGGCTGTCCGAGATCGGCGGGTCCGGCGTGGGCAAGACCTATTTTCATGAGCAGATCATGCGCCCGCCGTCGAGCCTGCGCGAAGGAGCGTTCTTGAAAACTGCGGACGCATTGTTGCAAGCAATCTCGCCTCAGGGCGCTCGGCAAAATGCCGTGTGCCGGATGGGGACAGATCCAGGTCATCGCAGAGGGTGGCGATCAAGGGGTTGCGGGCGTCGCGCAGCGCCTCGCCCATCTCGCATCGCGCCGCGCCTGCTTGGAAGAAGGCATTGCTGTGGGACCGCCGGTCGAATGCTGCTCGCCTTGGTGCCGCCCACCGTCAACGCCCAAGCCACGAGCTTGCATCTGGCCGGGATCGGCGGGATGCGTGACCGAGGCTGCGCATGCAGTCAACATCCTCGACCGCGCCGGCCGGCATCGGCGGGGCGACGAGATGCGCGTGCTGGATGGCATCAGCCTGTTGGCATTCCCGGCCTGCAGTCCGGAGCCGTGCTCGCGAGAGTGTCCTTGGCAGTATGCAATCGTGTCATCGCACTGCCAGAACGTCGGTTTCGACGGCTTGCTGGATCAACTGCTCGACCTGGCGGAGCGGCAGCGAGGTCGCTCGACCGGCGCGGGACGCCGGTGCTGGGTGCAGTGCCACTGTCGCATTGTCTATCCGACGAACCAAGCGACAGCATCGCACGAGCGCGCTACCCGAGAGTACGAATCGCGATCGCCGCGGCCGAAGCGCGCGTCTCGACGCCAAGCTTGGCGTAGATCTGTTCAAGGTGCTTGTGGATCGTTCTCGGGCTCAGCCCCAGGATGTCCGCGATGTCACGTGTGGTCTTGCCGTGACCGACCCAAAGCAGCACCTCAGCTTCCCGGGTGGTCAGACCGAGCACGTTTCGAAGCCGCATCTCCTGCGAGGATGCCCGCCGCTCGACGATGCGCAGCAGCAGTTCGTTCGCGTCCAGGCGACCGACGTAGAAGAATTGTGCGCTGTCCATTGAGCCGGCGAGAGTGCCCGGCAGGTGCTCGATCGGATCGGATAGCCAGTTCGGGATCCAATCGCAGCGTTCCGAGAAGCCGAGCGCGTTCAGGAGAAGAGACGCTTGCGGCGTCGACCACAGGACCGTGCCATCGGCATCCGCCGCAAGCAGAAAGCGGCCGGCGGTGTCCAGCGCGGCGTGTGCGCTGCGGGTGCGCCGCGCATTAGCCAGATGAACGTTCATCCGCGCGACCATCTCCGGCAGCTGAAGCGGCTTCGTTACGTAGTCGACGCCCCCGGCCTCCAAACCGCGGACGACGTCTTCGCTGTCGGTCAGCCCGGTCATGAAGACGATCGGCACCGCCGACAGGCTCGGGTTGCGCTTGAAGCGGCGGCAGGCCTCGAAGCCATCCATCTCGGGCATCACGGCGTCGATGAGGATGATGTCGGGCACCACGCGGTTGATCACGGCCAAAGCCGTCGCGGCCGACTGTGCCATCAGCACGGTGTATCCCGCCTCTTCGAGCGTTTCGTTCAGCAGGCCGAGCGTGCCGGGGGTATCGTCGACCACGAGCACGATGCTGCGACGGCTCAAGGCGCTTCCAGCGCTTGCGCCGTCGACCCACTCGCTCCGGCGGCGCGCTGCAGCATCGCCATGAGATCCTCCAGTCGATACTCGGCCAATGTCGCACGGAACTCGGCGAGCGCCGGCTGTATGGCCGGGTTCTCTTCCGCCATCTCGTCCATCCGCTTGCGAATGCCGCGAACGTAACCGACCGCGGCGAGATCCCGTAGCTCGCCGAGCTGGCTTGCCGACAGCCCTGTTGGCGGCGTTTGTGACAAGGCATCTTCCTCCAGACGCGTCCATTCGATGTCGAGCAACCGGCCGATCGTTTCGAGCAGAAGGTCCAGCCGTAGCGGCTTGGCCATGACCTCGTTGTGGTGGACCGCATCGTCCGGTATGGCTGCCAGCTCCCGCGCATTCGCCGACACGATCACGATGGGTGCAGTCGTGCCGACCGTCTCGCGCAGCCGCGCCGCGATCTCCCATCCCGTCATGTTGGGCAGAGCGAGATCGAGCAGCACGAGGTCCGGTCGCCACTCGGCGGCCATCGTCAGGCATTCGGCACCGTCGGCCGCACCCATCACCGTGAAGCCGAGCGGGGTCAGCAGGTCGAGCATGAGGAGACGCTGCAACGGATCGTCATCGACGACGAAGATCGTGCGCCGCTGACCGCGATATCCGGTGATCTCCAGCGCCGGCGGGCTCGGTTTCAGCGGCTCCGCCGCCTCCGACAGTAGTAGGCGCAGCCGGAAGCGGCTGCCTTCACCAAGCCGGCTGTCGGCGACGATCTCGCCACCCATGACCTCGGTCAGCAGCTGCACGATGGTGAGGCCGAGACCAGTGCCCGGCACCGCCTGCGTATCGCCCGCGCGCTGGAAGGGCTCGAAGATGCGGGTGAGATCAGCCTCGGATATCCCACGCCCGGTATCGGTCACCTCGAATTCAGCCACCTGGCTGCGGCAGCGCACGCTGAGCGTCACCGCGCCGCGATCGGTGAACTTGATCGCGTTTGACAGCAGGTTGATGAGCACCTGGCGCAACCGGTGTTCGTCGGCGAAGACCCGACGCGGCAACTCCTCCGGCCGGTAGACGAGGGCGATGCCCTTCGTCTCCGCCTGCAGCCGCATCATCTGGACGAGGTGGTCCAGGAACTCGGGCAGCCGGATTTCATCCCGGTAGAGTTCTATGTGCCCGGCCTCGATCTTCGAGATGTCGAGCAGGCCGCCGATCAGCGCTGTGAGGTGCTCGCCACTGCGACGAATGATCCGCAGGCTCTCCCGCTTGCGTGGCGGGATGTCCGCGTCCTTCTCGAGAAGCTGGGCATAGCCAAGGATGGCGTTGAGCGGGCTGCGCAGCTCATGGCTGATGCCGACCACGTAGCGGCTCTTCGCCCGGCTCGCGGCCTCGGCCGTCTCCTTGGCCTGCTGCAGGGCGGCATCGGTGCGACCGTGGGCGGCGATCTCGTCCATCAGGAGTCCGGTCTGACGCCGCGTCTCCTCCTCGGCCGCCCGGCGGCTCTCCTGCGACAGGACTGCGAGCCATGACACCACGCCGCCGATCACCAGCATGACCAGGAACGTGGTCCAGTAGGCGACACGTGCTCCCGCACCCGTCGTCTGCGCGGCGATCGCCACCAGGATGAGGCCAGTGCTGGCGGCGAAGAGGAAGAAGACGCCGCCGAAACGGGCGAGCCGAGCGCCCATGAGCGCGAGTGCGGGGGGCGGCAACAGGGCGCGGAAAGGCCGCATCGCCTGCGCCGAGGCTCGGCCATGCGGCTTGCACGCATCGTGGCAGCGGGCATCGAGCGAACAGCAGAGCGAGCAGATCGGCCCGGCATAAGCGGGGCAGAAGGCCATGTCCTCCGGCTCGAAAGCATGCTCGCAGATCGAGCAGCCGATGTTGCCACGCTTCGCCCAAGCACGACGTCCGCGCCGCGCCAGATAGGTGCGGCCCCCGGTCGTCCAGGCGATCGTGGGTGCGGCGACGAAGGCGACGCCGAAACCTATGAAGGTCGACAGCGCGGCCGGCAGCGGGCCAGCCAGCCCGACATAGGCGCCGAGCGACAAGGTCGCCGCCAGCAGCATGGCCCCGAGCCCGACCGGGTTGAGGTCGAAGAGATGGGCGCGCTTGAACTCGATCCCTGGCGGGCTCAGGCCGAGAGGCTTGTTGACGATGAGGTCCGCGACCAGCGCTCCCATCCAAGCGGAGGCGACGTCCGAGTAGACGACGAGCGTGTGCTGGATCGTGCGGGTCACGCCCGTTTCCATCAGCAGCAGGGCGATGACGATGTTGAAGACGAGCCAAACCACTCGGCCGGGATGGCTGTGGGTGAGACGGGAGAAGAAGTTCGACCAGGCGAGCGAGCCGGCATACGCGTTCGTGACGTTGATCTTGATCTGCGACAGAATGACCAGCGCGCTGGTCAGGATCAGCGCCGCGGTGGGCGACGTCAGCGTTCCGAAAGCGAGGCGATACATCTCTGCCGGCTGCACAGCGCGGTCCGGCACAAGCCCGCTGCGTAGACCGGCGTAGGCGAGGAGCGAGCCGGCCAGCAGCTTGACGATATCGATTGCGATCCAGCCCGGGCCGCCCAGGAGAAGTGCTGACCACCATCGCGCTCGACCGAGGTGCTCGCGCGGCGGCATGAAGCGGATGAAGTCGACCTGTTCGGCCGTCTGAGTGATCAGGGCGAACAGAATCGAGGCGGCCGCTCCGAAGGACGCGAGATCGAAGCCGCTCGAGCCTTGCGTCCCCCGATAACCCGTCCAGCCGCCGAGCCAGTCCGGCCGCAGCACCAGGACAGCGGCTATCGGCACCAGGTTCAGAACGAACCAGACGGGCTGCGTCCAAAGCTGGAAGCGGCTGATGAAGGTGATCCCGTGCGTCACCAGCGGAACGACGACGACGGCGCAAAGGATGTAGCCGATCCACTCCGGGACGCCGAAGAAGGCGCGCAGCATGGCCGCTAGAATGACGGCCTCGATTCCGAAGAAGATGAAAGTGAAGGACGCGTAGATCAGCGACGTGATCGTCGAGCCGATGTAGCCGAAACCGGCGCCGCGGGTGAGCAGATCGATGTCCACGCCGTTTCGGGCGGCGTGGGTGCAGACCGGCAGGCTGATCGCGAAGATCAGGACGCTCGTCACGACGATCGCGGCAAGGCTGTTGGTAAAGCCGTAGGCCAGGGTAATAGTGCCGCCGATCGCCTCCAGTGCCAGGAAGGAAACGGCGCCGAGAGCGGTGTTGGCGACGCGCAATGCCGACCAGCGCCGCGCACTCTTGGCGGTGAAGCGGAGTGCGTAGTCCTCCAGCGTCTGGTTCGCGACCCAGCGGTTGTACTCGCGCCGGGCCGGCACGATCCGCTGACGTAGCGGCCGCGTCCCGGCCGGCCGGCCGCTGTCCCCTCGCCCGGTTCTTTCCGAAGCCGTCATGGATGGACACCGAGAGCGGCAACGCTCGACATACGCAAATCCGCGTATGGCCGGGACTCCGGCCTGCCCACAGGCTTGCTTCGCCTGTGTTTTACGCCGGCGCTACGATCCAGCCATCGGAGAGGAACCGATCCCATGAGCGAAGATAGCACGCTGCCGGAGCGCTTGGCGGTTGCTCCTGGTCTGAAGACCGGGCGCCGCATGCTGGGCAGGCTCGGCGT
>CAXUBM010000111.1:0-6614 GCA_964249235.1 uncultured Acetobacteraceae bacterium
TGCGGCGCAGGCGGCCCTGCTGGCCGGTGTCCGACTGCCGATCTGCCTGCTCGGTCTGGTCGCGACCGGCATTGTCCTGCTCGGCGCCGGCGCGCGCCCGTCGCTGCTTGCCGCCGCCGCGCTGCTCGTCGTCACGTTTGCCGGTCCCGTCGCCGCCCCGCTCGCCGGTTTCGGCCGCCCGCGCCTGTCGCTGGTCTGGGCGGCCGCCGTCGGCCTGTTCTGGCTCCTGCTGGTCGCCGGGCTCCTCGAGCACCGCTGCCTGTCCGGCTGCATGGCCGGCGGCGCCGGCTCGGCGATCCTTCTCGGCGCGTCGCGGCTCGCCGCGCCCGATCTCGCCGTGGCCCTCCTGCTCGGTGCGCCCGCCGCTCTCGCCTTCGCGGCGCTGCAGTTGCGTCTCCCCGGTGCCGCCCCGCAATGGCTGACCCTGGCCTTCCCCGCCTCCATGCTGGCCATGGTCGCCTCGTGCCATCGATCGACGCGTCATCGGCTGGTGGCGGCCCTGCGCGAACGCGACCGGCACGACGCCAACGATCGTCACCTTCGGCAGATCGAGACCGCGGCCGGCGGCCTGCTGTGGGCGTCCGACGCGGACGGCCGACTGACCAGGCTGGCCGGCGAGGCTGCCGGCGGCGTCAGCTTGAGCGATGTCGGCGATCTGCGCGTCTGCGCCTTCCCCGATCGCGCCCGCGACACGGACGGCGCCGTCGGGCGCCTGCAGGACGCCATGGACCGTCGCGAGGCTTTCCGGGAGGTCATCGTGCCGATCGCCTACGCGGGCCGCACGCGCTGGCTGTCGTTGTCCGGCCAGCCGGTCACCGACGACGAAGGCCGCTTCGTCGGCTACGAGGGCGTCGGCCTCGACGTCACCACCGCCCGCGAGAGCGAGCAGCGGATCGCCGAACTCGCCTTCAACGACCCGCTGACCGGACTGCCCAATCGCGAGAGCTTCGCCCGGCGCACCGAGGAGGTCTGCCGCGCCGGCTGGCAGGCCGCCCTGATCTGCGTCAGCCTCGACGATTTCGGCGCCATCAACAACACGCTCGGGACGGGGGCCGGCGACCAGCTCCTGATCGCCTTCGCCCGCCGGCTGCGCGGCGCCGTCCGGGGCGCGGACTTCGTCGCCCGGCTCGGCGGCGGCGAGTTCGGCGTGCTCACCGTGGGCCTCGAATCCGGCCGCATCGCCGACGTTGCCGCGCGCATCGGCAACGAGGCCGGCGCTCCCTACCGCCTCGACGACTACGACGCCGAGATCGCATCGGCCGTGCATCTCGGCATCAGCCTGACGCCCGCCGACGCCAACGACGCCCAGTCGCTGGCCCGCAACGCTTCACTGGCACTGGCCCGCGCCCGCCGCGACGGCCTCGACCGGCCCCGCTTCTTCGAACCGGCCCTGCTCGAGGAGCTGCAGACCCAGCGCGCCATCGCCAGCGACCTGCGCCAGGCCCTCGCCCGCGCCGAGCTCTCGGTTTGGTACCATCCCGTGGTCGATCTCGAGACCCTCGTCCCGGTCTGCGCCGAGGCGCTGCTGCGTTGGCACCACCCGACCCGCGGCGAGCTCCCTCCGGCCCTGTTCGTTCCGATGGCGGAGGCAAGCGGCACCATCCTGCCGATCGGCCGGTTCGTGCTCAACGAGGCCTGCCGCGAAGCCGCGACCTGGGGCGGGAGCGTTCGCGTCGCCGTCAACGTCTCTCCCGCCCAGTTCCGCGACGAGACGCTGCTCGCCGCCATCGACGCCGCCATCGCGGGGTCCGGCCTGCCGCCGACGCGGCTCGACGTCGAGATCACGGAATCCGTCCTGCTCGATGCCGGCCGCTCCACCATCGCCCTGCTGCGCAGCCTGCGCGAGCGCGGCATCCGCGTCTCGCTCGACGATTTCGGCACCGGCTACTCCTCGCTGCGCTACCTGCGCTCGTTCCCGTTCGACAAGGTCAAGATCGACGCCTCCTTCGTGCGCGACATGACCACCGACCGCGACGCCGCCGCCATCGTCCGCGCGGTCGTCGACCTGTCCCGCAACCTGGGCATGCGCGTGCTCGCCGAAGGCGTCGAGACCGAGGCGCAGCGCGATGCGCTCCGCGGCTTCGGCTGCCATGAAGGTCAGGGCTACCTGTTCAGCCGGGTCCTCGATCCGGCCGCCGCCCACGCCTTCATGGCCCGGGCTTAGGCAGCCGGGGGCCTCGCCACCCCTTGACGCCGGCTTGCCATCGACGCCCGATGACGTGATGACACGACGCGCCAAGATCCTCGCCGCCGCCTTCCTCCTGCTCGCGCCGGGTGCCGGCGCCGTGCGGCCCAGCCCGCCTGCGCCCGCCGCGGTTCATCCGGTCATCGACGACGACTGGGGCCGCAAGATCGTCGATCCGTACCGCTGGATGGAATCCCGGCCGCAGCCCCAGTTCGACCGGTTCCTCCATGCCCAGAACGACTACGCCCGCGAGGTCCTGGCCCGCATCCCCGGCCGCGACGCGCTCCGCCGGCAGATCGAGACCGTCAGCGGCCTCGCCGGCTCGGCCCGTGTGGTGATGCTCGCCGGCCGCACCGCCTTCTTCCTGCGCCGCGATCCCGGCGCCCCGATCGCCAAGCTCTTCCGGCGCGACCGCGACGGCCACGAGACGCTGCTCGTCGATCCCGCGACCTACAACCAGGGCGCCCGTCACGCCGAGATCGATCAGTTCCAACCCTCCTTCGACGGGAGCCACGTCGTCTACGGCATCTCGATCGGCGGTTCCGAAGATTCCACCCTGCACGTCCTCGAGACCGCGACCCTCAAGACCGGTCCCGAACATATCGACCGCAGCCAGTTCGCCTCCATTTCCTGGGCGCCGGACGGACGCAGCTTCTTCTTCGCCCGTCTGCCCGCCTCCTCGCGCACCGCCAGGGCCGTCGACAGATACTCCCACATCGCCGTCTTCCGGCACGTCCTCGGCACCCCGGACAGCGCCGACACCGAAGTGCTGAACTCGGACCGCCTGCCGATCCCCTTCCATGCGGCCCAGGTCTATGTCGCGATCACGACGACGCCCGGTTCGCCCTACGCCATCGCCGACATCTCCGACGGCGTCTCGCCCGAGACCGCGGTGATGAGCACCACCGTGGCCGGCCTGATCGGCGGCCGGCCGAGCTGGACGCACATCGCCGACCAGTCCGACGGCATCACGGGCGCCGCCGTGCATGGCGACGTCGTCGACTTCGTCACGCACAAGAATGCCCCACGCTACAAGATCGTGGAGCTCGCGCTCGCCCATCCCGCGCTCGCGAGCGCCCGCACCGTGGTTGCCGAAGGGAAGGGCGTGATCACCACCGCCGCCGCCGCCGCCGATGGCCTCTACTGGGCCGAGCGCGACGGCTCGACATTCTCTCTGCATCGCCTGCCCGCGGCCGGTGGGGCCGCCCGGCCCATCGCTCTGCCCTACCCCGGCACCATCCTTCCGCCCGAGGAAGGACCGGGCGGGCTCGTCACCGATCCCACCGAGCCGGGCGCCCTCGTCAGCCTCGAATCCTGGACCCGTCCCGACACGTGGTTTCGCTACGATCCCGCCACGGCCCGCTTCGCCGACAGCGCCATCCTGCCGCCATTCCCGCGCGACCTTTCCGGCTACACCGACACCGAGACCACCGCGGTCGCACGCGACGGCACCAGGATCCCGCTCTCGATCGTCACCCGCAAGGGCGTCGCGCGCAACGGCCACCTGCCGACCTACCTCGTCGGCTACGGTGCCTACGGGATCTCCTACGACCCGTTCTTCTCGCCCGACTTCCTGCCCTGGCTCGACCAAGGCGGCGTCTACGCGGTCGCCCATGTCCGCGGCGGCGGCGAGCTCGGCAATGCCTGGCACAATGCCGGCAAGATCGGAACCAAGCTCAACACGGTCCACGACTTCATCGACTGCGCCGAATATCTCGTCAAGCAAGGCTACACCGACCACGCCCATCTCGGCGGCGAAGGCACCAGCGCCGGCGGCATTCTCATCGGCGGCGCCATCACCGAACGGCCCGACCTCTTTCGCGCCGCCCTGATCCGCGTCGGCGCCACCAACACCACCCGCGAGGAATTCACCGCCAACGGCCCCAGCAACATCCCCGAATTCGGGACCGTCACCAGCAAGTCGCAGTTCCCGGCCATGCTCGCCATGGACGCCTACCAGCACGTCGAGCGGGGTGTCGCCTATCCCGCGGTGCTGCTGACCGGCGGCGCCAATGACCCGCGCGTCGATGTCTGGATCCCCGCCAAGATGGCCGCCCGCCTGCAGGCCGACACCAGCAGCGGCAGGCCGGTGCTGCTGCGCATCGAGTTCGATGCCGGCCACGGCGTCGGCTCGACCCGCAAGCAGCGCGACGACGAAACCGCCGACGAGTTCGCCTTCCTGCTCTGGCAGTTCGGGGAACCGGGCTTCCAGCCGGCGCCGTAGGGGCGGCCGGGCGCGTCAGCCGCGGCACGTCGCCGAGACGCCGCCCCCCCCAGCCCCGGGTGGCGGCGTCGTGCGCGCTACCTGCCGTCGCAGAGCGCCGCCACCGTGTCGAGCAGGGCAGCGGCGCGTACCGGCTTCTCCAGCCGCGGACCGTCGCTGTAGGCGGGATCGTCGGCGTGGCGCGCATAACCGGTCGCGAAGACATAGGGGATGCCCAGCGTTTCCAGCCGGTCCGCGATCGAGTAGCTCTTGCCGCCGTCGCCGAGATTGACGTCCAGCACCGCCGCGTCGATGGCGCCTTCGCTGTGCTCGATGGCGGCCAGCGCCGAGCCGACGCTCGCGAACGGTCCCTCGATCGTCGCTCCGGCATCGTTGAGCAGGGCCACCACCTCGGTGGCGATCAGGAACTCGTCCTCGACGACGAGAATGCGCGCGTGCTCAGCACGCAATCCAAGTCGGGCATCTCACTCTGGGCTCGCATCCCGTTCCAAGCTGACAATGATCGCCCTTTCGCGCCCGTCGCTCCGCGGGCTCGGCGCACACTCTCGTGACGACGGGCCTGCCGTTCCCGGCCCCTCGGGGCGACATCCTCGTTAGGACAATCGGCTATCAACGCCCGGGTGATCCAGCGCGGCGTCGAGGAAGGCTTCCAACGCCCTCGTCGACCGCGGGTCCGCGCATGCACGTGGCCAATCCGCCACAATCCTCTCCCGCACCGACGAGGCCCGAGCCCGGTCCTTGGCCAGCGCCACCGCCAGATCGACGTAGTGCGTCTCGTCGTGCGCGATCGTCTCGGTCACCCCCACCGCGCGCAGGATCGCCTCGGTGTGCCGCCCCCGCATCGTCCTGCCCGGCAACGTCACCACCGGCGTGCCCAGCGGCAGGCATTCCAGCGTCGAGTTGCACCCCGACCACTCCAGGCTGTCGAGCACCACGTCGCACGCGCCGCTCACCGCCACGAACCGTGCCCGAGGCAGGCGTCCGAGCACCGTGACCTGCCGCTCCGCGTCCAGGACCCGTCGCAAGCGCTCCAGCAGCAACTCACGGGCATGCCGCCCCTGCGGCGCATCGACGAAGACGAACCGCGCGTCCTCGACCGCGCGCGCGATCCGCGCCAGCACCCGGTCCATCCGCGGGAGATACTTGAACAGGGCCTGCCCGCAGAAGAACAACGTGCCTTGCGGCAAGCCCAGCGCCTCCCGCCCGACCGCCTCGGGCACCTCCTCGGCCCGGTAGTCGATCCCCAATCCCGGCAGCCGCACCAGCCGCTCCGTGTAGTGCGCGTCCGCGTCGGCCGGCTCCATCGCCTGGCTGGACAGGAATGCGTCCATGGTCGGCAGCCCGCTCGTCTCCGGATGGCCCCAGGACACGCACTGCACCGGGGCCAGCCGCTGGGAGGCCAGCCTGAAGGCCGCCCCGTCCATCCCCGTCTCCGCGTAGATCAGCACGTGCGGACGGTCCTCGAGGATCAGGTCGCGCCACGTCTCGGTCGTCTTCGGCCCCTGCCGGAAGCGCGAGCACAGCGCGCGCGCCGCCGCCGTCTGCGTGTCCGAGACCTCCCCCGTGTGGTAGCCCAGCACCTCGAACCTGGTCCGGTCGATCCCTTCCATCCAGCCCCGCAGCGGGATCTTCCAGTTCGAGTGCTCGCGCATGTAGCCCGACACGAAACCGACTCGGATCCGTTCTCCCGGCAGCCGCCGCGCCACCGCCGCCGTTCCGTAACGCGCCGCCGCGGCGTCGGCCATCAGCCGCCCATAGAGTGCCTGCAGGTCTCGATCGACGCCGCCCGCGTAAGGCAGGAAGAACGGCTGCGCGTAGCCGGCCGCACCCGCCAAGGCCGCCAGCCGCCGCACGCCACCTCGGCGCGCCCAGGCGTCGAGTTCCGACAGCCGCGTCCCGTAGGCCGCCCGTGCCGCCTCGCACTCCTCGTCCGTCCGGTAGAGCGCCTGCAGCGGCGCCATCGCCAGCGCCAGCCGCACCAGCGGATCGTCCGGCGAGATGTCGCGCGCCGCTTGGAGCGCCGCCGCCGCCGCTTCGCCCTCGCAGGCCTCGCGCAGCATGAACGAGAGTGCGATCCGCGGCGCGATCATCCGCGGCCGCGCCCTGGCCAGGTCGGCCAGGATCGTCCGCGCCTCGCGCTCCCGCCCCACCTGCACGCGCAGGAGGTTGCCCAGGTTGTGCAGGCTCTCGGCGTGCTCCGGTTCG
>CAXUBM010000112.1:0-1169 GCA_964249235.1 uncultured Acetobacteraceae bacterium
ACCCAGCACCAGCAGCGTCTCGCCGGCCGACAGCGCGGCCCGATCGTCAAGCGCGTGCAGCGCCGTCCCGTAGGCGATGCCCGCCGCCGCGATCGCCACCCGATTGGCGTCCGGCGGGATCGGCAGCACGTTGCCGACCTCCGCCAAGACCTCCTCGGCGAACCCGCCATAGGTCGTCAACGCCGCCACAGCGTCACCCGGCGCCAGATGCCGTACTCCCGGCCCGACCTTCTCGACGACCCCCGCCACCTCGCCGCCGGGTGCGAACGGCAATGGCGGCCGCACCTGGTACAACCCCTGCACGATCAGCCCGTCGAGATAGTTGACCCCGCACGCGGCGACCCGCACCGACACCTGCCCCGGACCCGGAGCGGGTGACTCGATCTCCTCGACCACCAGATCGGACAGCGGGCCGAACTCCCGGCAGAGCAGCGCCCGCATCGGCAGGTCAGTCCGCCGGCATCACCGCCGCGCGCCGTGCGCTGGCCTTGAGCACGCGCCGCTTGAGCGCCTGCGCCTCGATCGGCAACCGCCGGCTCGGCGTCGTCCTCAGGAACTGGTCGAGCCCGCCATTATGCTCGATCGTGCGCAGCGCGTTCGTGGTCAGGCGCAGATGCACCTGCCCGCCGAGGGCCTCCGACGTAAGCGACGCCTCCTGCAGGTTCGGCAGGAAACGGCGGCGGGTCTTGTTGTTGGCGTGACTGACATTGTTGCCCGTCAGCACACCCTTGCCCGTGATCTGGCAGCGGCGCGACATGTCGATCCAATCCCGTGTGGGAGAAAGCGCGCTGTATGACGACCGGCCGACGCGCCGTCAAGGAGCCAGGGCTCCGCCCCGGGGCCGCTGGACACCGCACCCCGGACCCGGCGACTCACGTCGGCCACTCACGTCATGGTCTCGAGGCAAGGCCGTTGCCAGGGTCCGAGGGGCAAACACCCTCGCCTCAGTGCGCGTCGAATTCCCCCGACCTGACCGCCTGCCCCGCCCGCTCCAGCACCCCAAGCGTCGCCTCCCGTCCCATCGCCCTGGCCATCAGCCCCATCGAGCCGCCCAGCAGCGCCGACGCGATCGCCAGCGGCGGCAGCTTCTTGTCCATCAGGTGCCCGATCAGCCGCTCCACCATCTCGCCCGCCTGGACGCTATCGAGGCCATATATCCGAGCGATGCC
>CAXUBM010000112.1:1179-6017 GCA_964249235.1 uncultured Acetobacteraceae bacterium
GGCGAGTTCCGCCGGCATCTCCTCGTCCGCGCCGCTCATGCCGTCATCTCCTCGATCCCGGCCTGCGCTTCCTCTTCCGCCGCCGCCTCCGCCTGCACCCGCCACATCGACGCGTACAGCCCGTCCGCCGCCAGGAGCCCCGCATGGGTGCCGTGCTCCACGACTTCGCCCCCGTCCAGCACCAGGATCCTGTCCGCGTCCACCACCGTCGACAGCCGGTGCGCGATCACCAGCGTCGTCCGCCGCGCCGACACCGCCTTCAGCGCCGCGTCGATGTCCCGCTCGGTGGCTGTATCCAGCGCGCTCGTCGCCTCGTCCAGGATCAACACCCGCGGGTCTTTCAATATCTGCGCGAGGCGCGCCGCCTCGCGCACCTCGTCGTCGGTGGCATCCCAACGTCCGTAGGCGATGTTGTAGCGGATCGTGTCGTTGAACAGCACGGTGTCCTGCGGCACCACCCCGATCGCCGCCCGCAGGCTGGTCTGCGTCAGGTCACGCACATCGATCCCGTCGATCGCCACCGACCCTTCCGTCACGTCGTAGAAGCGAAACAACAGCCGACTGATCGTCGACTTGCCGGCCCCCGTCGGTCCCACGATCGCGAGCTTGCCGCCAGGCGGCACCGCGAAGCTGACCCCCTTGAGGATCTCCCGGTCCGGCCGATACCCGAACCGCACCGCCTCGAACCGCACGGACGCCGGCGGCGCCTCGGCCAAGTGTCCCGGCAGCGACCGTGCGCCCTCCCCGTCCGCCACCTCCTGCGTCTCCGTCAGCAGCCGGAACATCTGCTCGGTGTCGACGAAGCTCTGCCGCAACGTCCCGTACACGAACCCCAGGAAATTCAGCGGCAGATAGAGCTGCATCAGATACGTGTTCACCAGCACGAACTTGCCGAGGCTCAGATGCCCCGACACCACCCCCCGGGCCGCCATCAGCATCACCGCCGCGAGCGCCACCGAGATGATCACCTGCTGTCCGATGTTGAGCGCGTTCAGCGACACCGCCGTTCGCACCGCCGCCCGCTCGTAACGCGCCTGCGCGTCGTCGAACCGACGCGCCTCGTGCGCCTCGTTGCCGAAATACTTCACCGTCTCGTAGTTCAACAGGCTGTCGATGGCCTTCGAACTCGCCTCGCTGTCGACCTCGTTCATCGCCCGCCGGATCTTCATCCGCCACGTCGTGAACCCCAGCGTGAACCCGACATACGCTCCGATCGCCAGCACCACCACGACCGCGAACCGCCAATCCGTCTTGATCCAGATGAAGCTCGCCACCAGCAGCGCTTCCACCAGCGTCGGCACGATGTTGAACACACCCAGGCGCAGGATCGCCTCGATCGCGATCTGTCCGCGTTCGATGGCCCGGCTGATGCCGCCCGTCTGGCGGTCCAGATGGAACCGCAGCGACAGCGCGTGCAGATGCTCGAACGTCTGCAGCGCCACCCGCCGCACGATCCGCTGCTTGACCCGCGCGAACACCGCGTCGCGCAGTTCGCCGAACGCCCCCGACGCGATCCGCAAACCACCATAAGCCACGATCAGCGCCACCGGCACCACCACCGCCCCGCCGTTGGCCCCACCCAGACCATGCCGATGGCCGAGCACGTCCACGGCCCGCGCATAGAAGATCGGCACCGTCACCGTGGCCACCTTCGCCGCGATCAGGCACAGCACGGCCAGCACCACGCGAACCCGCGTTGCGGCGTCCCCCTTGGGCCATAGATAAGGAAGCAGGCTCTTCAGCCCGCCGCCCGGAGGCCGCGACGCGGGCCGCGTGCCCGCGATCCCGGCCGACGCCGCGCGCGATAATCGATGAGCAGTCATGAACGCCGATGTGGCATCCTGGCTTACACTTGCAAAGGACACCACGCGGGATGGCGCATGACGGCTTCCGACGCCATCTCGACCACTGCAACAACGTCACGCTGCCCGGAGGCCGGCATACCGTCCGCCTCGACACCCACCCGATCGGCTACGTCGACCCCGCACTCGCCCGCGACCCCCTGCTCGCCGGCCTTCTGCACCCGCGCCCCGGCGGCACGACCCTCGTCCAGACCGAGGCGCACCTGCACGAAGCCGCCCGCCGCCTCGCCGACGCCGGCCGCATCACCTTCCGCCACGAACCTTTCGACGTCCGCTCCGACGCGACCGGCGCCGTCGTCGCCACGCTGGACCGCGGCGCCCTGCCCGACTTCGGGATCGCCGCCGCCGGCGTGCACCTCAACGGCCTCGTCGAGCAGGACGGCGCCACGTTCCTCTGGGTCGCCCGCCGCGCCCGCGACAAGCTCCTCGACCCCGGCAAGCTCGATCATCTCGCCGCCGGCGGCGTCCCCGCCGGCCTCACTCCGCTCGAGACCCTGGCCAAGGAAGCCGCCGAGGAATGCGGTCTCGACGCCGCCCTGATCGACACCGCCAGCGACGCCGCTCTCATCCGCTACGCCATGCAGCGCCCCGAGGGCCTCCGCCGCGACGTCCTGCACTGCTACGACATTTCTCTACCGCCCGGCTGGCGCCCCGTCGCCCACGACGGCGAGGTCGAAGCCTTCGAGCTCTGGCCCCTCGACCGCGCCTTCGCCGCCGTCCGCGACACCGACCACTTCAAGTTCAACGTCAACCTGGTCCTCATCGAACTCTTCGTCCGCCGCGGTCTCATCCCCGACCCCGGCGGCCAACTCCGCCGGCGCCTGGCGGGACAACCCGCATGACCCGCTTCCGCAGCCGCGTCGCCCTGGTCACCGGCGCCGCGCGCGGCATCGGCCGCGAGGTCGCCGAAGCCTTTGCCCGCGAAGGCGCCCGCGCCATCATCGCCGACCTCGACCCTGATCAGGCCGCCCGGACCGCCGCCGCGATCCCCGGCGCCACCCCGCTGGCCATGGACGTCACCGACGAGCGCTCAGTCGCCGAGGGCGTCGCCCGGATCATCGACCGGCACGGCCGCCTCGACATCCTCGTCGCCAACGCCGGCATCCAGATCATCGCCCCCGTCCACGAACTCGCCTTCGCCGACTGGCGTCGCCTGCTCGCCGTCCACCTCGACGGCGCCTTCCTCACCACCAAGGCTGCCCTGCCCCACATGTATGCCCGCAAGGAGGGCGCCATCGTCTACATGGGCTCCGTCCACTCCAAGCTCGCCTCCCCGCTCAAGGCCGCCTACGTGACCGCCAAGCACGGCCTTCTCGGCCTCTGCCGCACGGTGGCCAGGGAAGGCGCGGCGCACAACGTCCGCGCCAACCTCGTCTGCCCCGGCTTCGTCCGCACGCCCCTCGTCGATCGCCAGATCCCCGAACAAGCCGCCGCCCTCGGCATCACCGAGGAGGAGGTCGTCTCCAGGATCATGCTCGGCCAGACCGTCGACGGCGAGTTCACCACCGCCGCCGACGTCGCCGACGCCACCCTCTTCCTCGCCGGTTTCGCATCGAAGGCGCTGACCGGACAGTCGCTCCTCGTCAGCCACGGCTGGCACATGGGGTGAAGCCCGGGCGCCGGCGACCGCGCCTACTCGCCCTGCGGCTACTGCGCGATGACCCAGGGGAACACAAACTGCTTCAGCACCGCGATCAGCGCCACCAGCAGCGTCAGCACCACGCTGTGCTTGAACGTCTGCCGGAAGATCAGCCCTTCCTGCCCCTTCAGCACCGTCACCGCCGCCCCAGTCGACATGTTCTGCGGCGAAATCATCTTGCCCATCACTCCGCCCGAAGAGTTCGTCGCCGCGAACAGCACCGGGCTCAGATGCAACTGCTTGGCGGCCACCACCTGCAGATTGCCGAACAGCGTATTGCCCGACGTGTCGCTTCCCGTCAGCGCCACCGCGATCCACCCAAGGAACGCCGACGCCACCGTGAACAAAAGCCCCAGATGCGCCGCCGCGTTGCCGAGCGTGTAGGTCACCCCGGCATAGTTCATCAGAAACGCGAGCCCCATGATCAGCGCCACCGTCAGCACCGCCAGCCTGATCTGCCGCCACGTCCGCGCGACGCAGCCGAGATAAACGGCCGGACTGATCCGAAACACCAACGCCGCGATCACGTTGGCCACCAGGATCGCCGTCCCCGTATCCAGCGGCTTGAACGCCCAGATCGCCGCATACGGCTTGCCGAACAGCGTGATGAACACCCGGTTGTCCAAGCCCGGCCAATGCACGTTCGTCAGCCCGATCGCCGAGATATTCAGGTTGGTCCAGATCACCACCACCACGGCGACGATGATCCACGGCACCCATCCCTGCCACGGCGAGATCCGCGGCGCCGCCGCGCTCAACGTGCTCGGCACCGCCAGCGGCACCGCCTCGATCTCTCGGGGTGCCGCCGCGAACTCGCGATCCGGCGCCGGCTTCCACACCTGCAGGAATCCCACCGTGATCAGCAACGATCCCAGCGACGCGAAGATGTCGGTCAGCTTGTAGTCGTAGAAGTTCGACGTCGCGAACTGGATCAGCCCGAAGCTGCTGCCGGCCACCAGGAGCAGCGGCCACATCGCCCGCACCGACCGCCGCCCGCCGAACACCGCCATCACGTAGAACGGCAGGATCAGCGCCACGATCGGCAACTGCCGGCCCACCATCGCGCCCAGCACCACGTCCGACTGGTGCGTCACCTTCCCCAGCACCGTGATCGGAATGCCCAGCGCTCCATACGCCACGGGCGCCGTATCGAAGATCAGCGAATAGGTCAGCGCCTCCAGCGGCGCCCAGCCGACCGCGATCAGCAGCGACGCCGAGATCGCGATCGTCGACCCGAACCCCGCAATCCCTTCCAGCAGCGCCCCGAATCAGAAACCGATCTCGATCAACACCACCCGCCGGTCCGCCGGCAGATGCTCCAGCACCCACTCCCGGAA
>CAXUBM010000112.1:6027-6592 GCA_964249235.1 uncultured Acetobacteraceae bacterium
CGCGTCGAACAGCCCCGCCGTCACCGTCACGTTGAACAGGAGCAGAGCCATGAACGCGATCCCCATCACCGGCCACAGGGCGAACACCGCTCCCGCCGCCGCGCTGTCCAGCGCCAGCCCAACCGGCATCCGCCAAACCCCGATCGAGACCAGGAGGCCCACAACCATCGCCGCCAGCGACGCCTGCCACGCCGGCCGCCGCAACACCCCCAGCATCACCAGCAGCGTCAGGATCGGCAGGGAGCCGACCAGGAACGACAGGAACAGGTTGCCGCCCACCGGCGCCAGAAGCTGATGAAACAAGGCGTCCCCCACCACGTGTTCTTCTTGCGCCTCACCAAACGATCACCGGGGCCGCCGAGGCAAGCCCCGATTTAGGACGCACCGAGCTCAAACGTCACGCCTTGCGCCAGCGGCAGCGCGTTGCCGTAATTCACCGCACTCGTCACCCGCCGCATATACGCCTTCCAGCTATCGGAACCGGATTCGCGCCCACCCCCGGTCTCCTTCTCGCCGCCGAACGCGCCGCCGAGGCCGCCAACGCCGCCCGCATCCTGCGCGTAGC
>CAXUBM010000113.1:0-6556 GCA_964249235.1 uncultured Acetobacteraceae bacterium
GCGCGTCGAATGATCGCCACCCGACTCGACGTCGCGCGGCGGGTAGGCGGGATCGTGGATGCCGCGTGGCGCTCACGGCTCGTGCTGACGGAGTATGGAGTGAGTGGCGATGTCGTCGATGGTCTGACCGCATTCACGCCACAACTGCTAGCCGAGCGGCTGATACAGGCAGGTCCGTTACAGGTCAAGCATTCGAAGCCGAGAAGTTGCGCGCCGAGATCGAGGAGTAGATCATGATGTCCAGCGACGCGGCGCCTCGC
The DNA here is from genome assembly GCA_964249235.1 of uncultured Acetobacteraceae bacterium. Taxonomy (GTDB): domain Bacteria; phylum Pseudomonadota; class Alphaproteobacteria; order Acetobacterales; family Acetobacteraceae; genus CAXTPV01. The sequence continues at coordinate 261 of CAXUBM010000113.1, forward strand.
GAGCAGCAACCCGGCCTCGAAGAAAGAGTGGTCGGAAGTCGACCATACCGCGCGCGCAGCTACGCCATCGCTTCGGGTAAAGGCGGCGTCGGCAAGACTTGGTTCGCCATCTCCCTTGCGAGTGTGTTGGCCAAGAGCGGGCAACGTGTCTTGCTCGTCGATGGTGACCTGGGTCTAGCGAACGTCGACGTGCAACTAGGGCTGCTGCCCGACCGAGACCTTGGCAGCCTTATCGAAGACGGTCTGCAGGTCGACGATGCGGTGACGGCTTCTGATACGGGCGGCTTCGATGTCCTCGCCGGACGGGCGGGATCTGGCAGCCTGTCGGCAATGCCGGCGGCGGCTCTCGAGAAGCTTCTTCTTCTTCTGTCCAACCTCGAACGCTACGACGTCGTCATTCTTGATCTCGGTGCAGGGATCGATCGGTCCGTTCGACGTCTGGCGTGCTGGGCGGACACACTCCTCGTCGTGGCAACCGATGAGCCGACATCGTTGACCGACGCCTACGTCGTGATGAAAGTCCACGCCGCCGATTGTGAGCGTCTGTCGGTCGCCGCAGGCCAGCCGCAAAGTCCGGACGTCCGCATCGTCGTCAACCAGGCCGCGACCCAGCTCGCCGGGCAGCAAACATACGATACGCTGGCGAGAGTCAGCGCAACCTACCTCCGGTTCCAGCCCGCTCTCGCCGGCGTTATTCGCCGTGACGATCGGGTGAGGGATGCTATCAGGGTCCAAACCTGTTTTCCATCTCGCTACCCCCTCTCACCCGCCGCTCTGGACATCGAGCAGATCGCGCACCGCCTGCAACTTGACGGATGCCGGCATCGATCGTGAGCTCACACTGTGCGGCGTGACCGGAATGTGCCTTCCTATGTGGCGACCGGGCAGAGAGGCGATGATGAGGGTTACGCTGGTCCAGATGACGCCGAACCAGGTGGCAGAGGACAATCGTCGGCAGGCCGAACAGCTTATCAGGAGCGCTTGCGCCGCCGACAAGCCGGATCTGATTGTGCTCCCGGAGGTCTGGAGTTGCCTCGGTGGCACGGTCGCCGACAAGTGGCACGCAGCCGAGCCACTGCCCCATCCCCCGAGCGTTGACGCCGGTCCGCTTTATACGTTCCTGCGGCAGATGGCGATGCAACTCGGGGTGTGCATCCACGGCGGCTCGATCGGCGAGATCGTTGGCGACCGGCTTTGCAACACGTCGCTCGTCTTCGCAACCGACGGCAGAGAGATCGCTCGTTACCGTAAGATCCATCTGTTCGATATGATCACGACCACAGGTGAGCAGTATCTTGAAAGCAGCCTCTACAACGCAGGGTCTGAAATCGCGACGTTTGAGCTTGCGGGCGCGATCGTCGGGTGCGCAATCTGCTACGATGTCAGGTTTGGATACTTGTTCGATGCTCTGCGCACCGCTGGCGCGGAGCTCATCGTTCTGCCGGCGGCATTCACGGCCGAAACCGGCCGGGCACACTGGGAAGTCCTACTACGCGCACGGGCTATCGAAACGCAGTGCTGGATCGCGGCAGCCGGGACCACGGGCGTACATCTCGATGCGGATGGACGTGAGCGATCGACGTTCGGTCACTCGATGATCTGTGATCCATGGGGGCGTGTCGTCGCCGACGCAGGGCGAGACCAGGGCTGGGTATCTGCCGTAATTGACCGATCGGTCACGCGCCAGGTGAGAGACAGGATGCCCGTCTGGAAACATCGGGTTCATCACACGCCCTCGCGGGTGGAAGCGCCGGCCTGACATGATTACCAGGATAGCGTTCCGCGCCTCGTCCGGCGAACATGCGGCGGCGAGTGCGGCGCGTCTGGTCGAGCGATACGGCAACGTGCCGCTGGCGGAGGCAGAAGCAATCGTCTGCCTCGGCGGCGATGGCTTCATGCTCGAGACGCTGCACGACACGATGGAACGTGACATACCGGTATACGGAATGAATTGCGGGAGCGTGGGCTTCCTGATGAACGCGCTCGTCGAGGACGATCTGCCTCGACGGTTGTCGGAAGCTCAAGCGGCCATCCTGCACCCGTTGCGTATGCACGCGGTCACGCAGTCAGGTGCGGTCGAGGAAGCCGTTGCGCTGAATGACGTCTTTCTGTTCAGGCAAAGCAGGCAAGCCGGCAAGATCAGGATCACCGTGGATGGTCGGGTCAGATTGCCGGAGCTCGTCTGCGACGGTGTTCTTCTTGCGACCCCCGCCGGTTCTACGGCCTATAATCTCTCCGCACACGGTCCTATCGTCCCTTTATCTGCAAATCTTCTTCCGTTGACTCCGATCAGCGCGTTCAGGCCACGACGGTGGCGCGGCGCATTGCTGCCCAGTGATGTCGATGTCCATTTCGAAGTACTGGAACCGGAAAAGCGGCCGGTGGCTGCCGTGGCGGACTTCACCGAGGTTCGCGACGTGGTGTCGGTCGGCGTGAGCGAGGATCGGAACGTGGCAATCACCTTACTGTTCGATCCTGCGCTCAACCTCTCGGAACGGATCATCGTGGAGCAGTTCACCGCCTAATGCCTGCTTCGCTCGTGGTCGCGTCAGCACTTCTATGCTGCCGCGACCGCATGGTCACGAAGTTTGATCGCCGCGACATTGCGGTCGTAGTCGGCGTGCTGCATCGGCGCCGGATCACGCAGCATGTAGCCGCGGCCCCAAACGGTCCCAATCAGGCCACCGGCGCCCGCTAGGCCCAGCTTCTTGCGAAGCTTGCAGATGAAGACATCGATGATCTTGGCTTCCGGCTCGTCCATGCCGCCGTAGAGATGGTTCAGGAAAGCATCCTTGGTCAGCACCATCCCCTTGCGCAGGACAAGAAGCTCCAGGATGGCATACTCCTTGCCTGTCAGACGAACTTCACGGCCATCGACGGCGACCTCGCGGCTATCCTGCTTGAGGACCAGAGGCCCCACGCTCAGCGAGGAACCACTGAAGCCCTTGGCCCGGCGCGTGATCGCCTGCACGCGGGCAATCAGCTCCGCCTTGTCGAAGGGCTTCTGCATGACATCGTCAGCGCCGGCAGCGAATGCCTTCACGCGCGTGTCGGGACGCCAAGCAACCGACAAGATCATGATCGGGGTATCGATGCGGGACAGGCGAATGCGCCTGACCAACTCGACACCGTCCATGTCCGACAGGGCGGAGTCGACCAGGATCAGATCATAATCGTAGTGACGGGCAAGCTCGAGCGCGTCTTCGGCCGATTCTGCCGAGTCGGCGATGATGCCGTTGGTCCGAAACAACGGCGCCAGATGCAACAAGGTCACCTGGTCCTGATCAACTGCTAGGATACGCATCTTGCCTACCTTTTGGTTTGCACCCAGAAGGTATACAACCATACGGGCGTGCTGTCCATAGATTATTCACCTCCTGCGTGTATCTTGGTCTCGGTGTTGAGGAGGGGTTGCAGGTGTCCGGCACAGGTCTGGTCGATCGCCTCGCCGTTTTTCGACAGCATCTCGCCGAGCAGCCCGTCATGCGCATCGATGGGCGGGTGGTGGGGGCATCCGGCTTGACGGTCGAGATCGCCGGTATCGCCAGGCATGCGGGGCTTGGAGACCGCGTCCATCTCGTCGGACGTGACGGAACGGAGGTGCCGGCCGAGATCGTCTCGTTTACCGACGGCATCGCGTGCGCGATGCCGTTCACGGAGATGGAAGGGATCGGCCCCGGTTGCATCGCCCGCTGCCATCCGGTCGGACGGGAGCGGGGAAGTCTCACCCCCAACAAGGCCTGGCTGGGCCGCATCGTCGATCCGCTCGGACGTCCGCTCGACGGTCTCGGCCCGCTGCCGCGCGGCGCTTCGAGACGGTCCCGCTGCTCGCCTCCGGAGGCGACGAAGCGCGACCGACTGGGTGATCCGCTCGAACTCGGCGTCAAGGCGCTCGACCTTTTCACGACGATGCGCAAGGGGCAGCGGCTCGGTCTGTTCGCAGGTTCCGGAGTCGGCAAATCGACGCTGCTGTCGATGTTGGCGCGCGGTGCCGATTGCGATTCTGCCGTCATCGCGCTCGTCGGCGAGCGTGGCCGGGAGGTGCGCGAGTTCATCGAGGACGATCTGGGCCCGGAAGGGCGCGCCCGGTCGGTGATCGTCGTGGCGACGTCCGACATGCAACCGCTGATGCGCAGGCAGGCCGGCTATGCCGCGATGACGATCGCCGAGGCGCTTCGCGATGAGGGCCAGTCGGTCTTCTTCATGATGGACAGCATCACACGTTTCTGTCTGGCGGCGCGCGAGATCGGACTGTCGGCGGGCGAACCGCCGGCGACCCGCGGCTATCCGCCGAGTGTCTTCGCTGAGTTGCCGAAGTTGCTCGAGCGCGCGGGTCCGGGGCTGGTCGGAGGCGCCGTACCCGGCGGCAGCATCACCGGACTGTTCACCGTTCTCGTCGAGGGTGACGACCACAACGAGCCGATCGCGGATGCCGTGCGCGGCATCCTGGACGGGCACGTGGTCATGGATCGTGCCATCGGGGAGGCAGGACGCTATCCCGCGATCGACGTCGTGCGCTCGATCTCACGGGCGTCGGGCTGTCTGGGGCACGAAGATGCGGCCCTCGTCCGGGACGCGCGATCGCTGCTCGCGCGTTGGCTCGACGTCGCCGACCTCGTCCGGCTCGGTGCCTACAAGGCCGGCAACGATCCGGTGACCGATCGGGCGGTGGACCTTGCACCCAGGATCGAGGAGTGTCTCAAGCAAGGCCGACGGGAGCGAAGCTCGCTGGGCGGCGGGCTGGAGACACTCCGCACCGCCTTGAGGGCCGATCGTGCGGCTTGAGGCGCTGCGTGCCCTGTCCGGCCTGCGCAAGGCGGAGCGACGCATGGCCCAGCAGGATCTGGCCGTTGCCATCCAGGCCGAAGGCGAGGCGATGGCTGGGCTGGCGCGGGCCAACGAGGCCATCACCCGCGAGGCGGACGCGGCGACGGCGCTGGGGGCCGACGACCGTGCCGTGGAGGCTTATGCGCGATGGTTGCCGGTGGGCCGGCGGGCCGTGTCCGCGGCCAGTGCCGCCCTCGATCGAGCCACAGACGACGTGTCGATCGCCAGGACCGCGCTCACGATGGCCAGGGCGGAGGAGAACGCCGTGGCGTCACAGATCGAACGGTGCGAACTCGAGATCAAGCGGGTCCGCTCGGCGCGCGAGCAGACGGAACTCGACGAAATCGGTTCGCGGTCCTCCAAATCGACGTGAACCATGGAGCGAAGGGGCGAGCTGTTGGTCGGGTCAAAGGGGTGGAGCCTCTCCGATCAACGAGACTTCGTCTGGCGCCGACGCGAGAAAACCGATTTCACCAAGCCGGCGGCGCCGCGGCCGGCCATGCGGCCCGCCGGACCCGTCACCGCCGCCAAAGCGAAACCGTTGCGCAGCTCCGTCAAGGCACGATCACGCGCCATTCTGGCTTCCACCGTGCGGGCATCGACGTTGCCCGAGCGGCCCAGAGCCAGCGCGATCATGGAGACGACGAGATCGGCGCCCACGATGATCAGCGACGACCAGATTGGCGCGATCCGAGCGAACCCGCTCAGCGCGTCGAAGGCGGCCACATGCAACAGTGCCAGGGCGAACAGGCCGAAGATGGCGCCGACGCCGAGGAACACCGCCTGGCGGGCGAGACGCTGGCCGGAGGTCTTGGCCAAGACGACCTGCGAGTCGACCGCCGCGCGAACAAGTCTAAACACTGACTTGATCTCCCTGCGGTCTCACCGTGCGATACGACCGAGGATGTAGCCGATGCTGGCGGACACGAGGATGGCGACCAGGGGCTGCCCACGGACTTTTTTGGACACGTTGTCGGCCTGGCTCGACGTGAAGTCACGCGCGGAATGAACGGCGGTCTCGGCGCGGCCGGCCGCGTCGGTGATCGCCGGGTTGATCCGGTTGTTGAGGAGGTTTTCAACCTGATCGCGGAGGCTCAGCAACTGTTCGCGCGTGTCGTCCGCCACGTCGCTGACCTTTTTCGTGCTGCTGCCAAACATGAGGTTTCCTCCGGCCGATCGAGCCAGCAGAACGTTGACCACTAGTTCCGGTTGCAGAGCAGAACGGGGAGGGCGGATTGGGCACCCACGGCGTGGCCGCGCTGCAAGCCGGACGGGGCGAGTGCGTGGCTGTTCTCGGCGACGCCATCGAGCCCGGAGACGGCGAGCAGGTCGAGAAGGCTCGGCCGAGCCGAACGCGCCGGCCGGGCTAAGTCGAGATTGCCGACCCCCGTCAGCCGCCCGCACAACGGGTCCGTCGGCCGGGCGCGCCGCGCACGCGAATCGGCGGCGATGCTGTCGAGCAGGCGAGC
>CAXUBM010000114.1:0-6467 GCA_964249235.1 uncultured Acetobacteraceae bacterium
ATGCGGACCAGGGCCTGGCCGTCCGGCCGCGACCGAGTTCCTCACCCGATGGATCGAACCGCTCGTCCCGCTGAGGCGTCGGAATGTCTCATCGACCCGTCGAACTGTGTATGACGGGTCACGGCCGGCTTCGTGTATAGGCTCGGCCGAATGTCAGGCGCCCGAACCGTTCGGTGCCTCGCTCGCGAGAGTTGCCAGGCGATGCCCGACCGGTTGCCCCGACGTCGATCGTACCCGACCCGTTCCGTCGAGGACGGGCCGGGCCCTCTCGGACGACATTGAGGCCGCGCCGATGCATCTCACCGCCTTCGGCATGGTCCTGATCCCGCTGAGCCTCCTCTACGCGGCCAATCCAGTTCGGCTGCTGCAGCTCACGCTCGTCTCCGCCGTCTTTGAAGCCGCCGCCGCTGTCGCCATTGGCGGTTTCGGCCTGCAGCCCGCGATGGTTCCGGGCTCGCTCTTCATCGGCTACGTCGTCCTGCAGTACGCGCTGGGCATGCGCTACCCTGGCGAGGCGGCGGCCGTGAAGGCGCTGTCGCCGTTGCTGCTGCTTCTCGCCTACGCCGTGCTTTCGGCCTGGCTGCTGCCGCGGGTATTCGAGAACCAGATCCCCGTCTTTCCGCAGAAGCCGGACGCGCTCGCCGACGGCATGGAGTCGCTCAAGCCTACGTTCGGCAACGTCACCCAGTGCCTCTACCTGACGTTCGACGTCGCCTTCGCGCTCACCACCGCCATATTCTGCACAAGGGGTTCGTTTCCCTACAGGAAGATCATCAGCGCCTACCTGCTGACCGGATACATCGTGGCTTTCCTCGTCTTCTGGGAGTTCATGAGCCGGGTCGCCGGCGTCCCCTATCCAGCCGACTTCCTCCACTCGAACCCGGGATTCGCCATTGTCCACCAGTCGACGGGCGTCGTTCCGCGGATGCAGGGGCCGTTCAGCGAGCCGTCGGCGCTCGCCGGCGCCATGTGCGGGATGACATTCTGCGCGCTGTGGCTGACCGTCCGGGGCTACCGGACAATGAATCCCAGCCTGCTGTTCGTTCTCAGCCTGACGTCGGTGTTGATCTCGACCTCCACGACCGGGATGCTGACGCTCGCGGTCGGCCTGCCGTTGACCGTGCTGCTGGCCTCGACCGGCCGCAAGCGCGGTGGCTTCGCGCGGATCGGCAAGACGTGCGGCATACTCGTGCTGATCGCGTTGATGGCCGTCGTCCCCGCCATCATCCTCAAGCCGAGCCTGATCGGCTCCATCAATGAGGTGGTCACGTCGACGCTCAACAAGGGCGACAGCGATTCCTACAAGGAGCGGTCGGAGGCCGATGCCGGCGGCGTCAGCGCGGCGATCATGAGCGGCGGGCTGGGCGTGGGCTGGGGCAGCTACCGGAGCTCAAGCCTCATCCCGGGAACTCTCGCCAACGCCGGCGTGATCGGCCTCCTGCTCATCGTCTGGCAGCTCCTCCGCTTCGTGCGTCTCGGCTCCCGCGCCCGCTGCGCCAGCCCCGATCACGGCGGCCGCGTGCTCGTCGATGGTTTCTCGGCTTCGCTGGCGGCCGGGTTCGCGACCGCCCTGATTGCGGCGCCGACAATTTCGGGCGTGTCCTTCTATGCCCAGTTCGGCGCCTTGATCGGCGTCCTCGTCCGCATGACGCTCAAAACCAGGCCGCGGGCCGTGTGGATGGTGCCTCGGCCGATCCATCCGTCCGTCCGGTTCGGTCCGGCGCCGACCGGCCCGACCAGGTTGCCGGCACACCGGGTCCCCGTACCCAGGGCCGCTCACACGCCGGCGTCACCGCGCGCCTGAACGCGGCACCCGTCTCGTCGCGCCATGCGCGACGCCGGGGCGGCGAGTGCCTCGGCCACGTCTGGCCGCGTGGCCGTCAGATCGCGGCCGGCTGCCGCAGGCTGACGCGAAGCCCTGCCAGGTCTTCGACCAGACGCCGGCGCTCGGTCGCCATCAGGACGCCGACGTAGACCAACGAGGACACCACGAGTGCGGCCGAGAGGGAGAGCAGGCCCGGGCCGAGTTCGCCCAGCAGCATGCGCGTCGAGGCCGCGGCCAGCAGTGCGGCCAGGCAGGGCAGGCTAAGCCCGGCGATGACCTTTGAAGGCGACAGGCCGAGCGTGCGTGCCGGAAAGGCCAAGGCGGCGTAGCCGCCGGCGAGATTGACGATCCCGAGCAGCAACGCGGCGCCGGTCAGACCGGCCAAGCCCGTGCTCGCCGCCGCCAGCACGCGTCCGACGACCATGCCCAGGCTGATCCAGATCTGCACGTCGCTCCGCCCCTTGGCGAACAGCAGCGCGCTGGTCTGGGCGCCGATCGTGGCGAAGCTCGACGTCAACAGCAGGAAGGCGAGAGGCAGCGCGACCGGGCGCCAGCTCGGGCCGAGGAAGAGCGCGATGATCTCCGGCGACGCCGCGCCGGCCAGGAAGGTGGCCGGAAACAGGATCAGGCCGAGCCCGCGGCAGAGGCGGTAGAAGGTCTGCTCGATCTCCGCCTGCGGCCGCTGCAGGGTCAGCACGTAGAGGACCGACCAGATCGGGTTCGACGCGCTCTCGCACAGGAAGCGCGGCACCTGGACCGCGAACCCGTACAGGCCGAGCGCACTGGTGCCCAGCATGAGAGAGACGAGCGCTGTCTCAATCAGCCGGCCGAAATACTCGACGAGCTTGATGCAGACGATCGCGCCGCCGAAGGCGAGATGTGGCCGCAGCAGACCGGGCCGGAACGTCAGGGCGGGCGCGTGGAACGCGACCGCGTTCATGCCCGCCGCGCGCACCGTGAACGCCGTCACATACTGGGCGACGAGCGCCCAGGTGCCCGCGCCGAGCCAGGCCAGCAACAGTGCGGCGCCCGCGCCCGTGGCGGTCGCGACGACGTCGACGATCGCCCCCACGTGGATGCGCCCCTCGCGCAGAAGCCGCGCGCCCGGCAGGACGTTCGCCGCCAGCAGCAGCAGCGTGACCGAGAGCGTGGACATGATCGCCGGCAACTGCGGCTGGCGCATCAGGTGTCCGAGCAGGAACGACCACGCGATGACGCCGATCGCGAGCAGCGCCGCCAGCCCGTGCACGGCCCAGAACGCGCTCGACCACACCGCGCGTGCCTCCGGCGCCTCGCGCGCCAGCGAGGTACCGAGGCCCGCGTCCGACGGCATCATCACGAACGTGATCGTCGGCAGCGCGAGCGTGTACAGTCCGTAGGCCGCCGGCCCGACGAGATGCGCCATCAGCGGCAACATCACCGCCTGGATGCCGACCTTGAAGATGTTGCCCGCCGACATCGTCGCAGCCCCGATCGCAAGCCGCTTTCGGGTCGGTCCCGTGTGGCTGACGAGCGCCGCCGGGGAGCCGGCGGTCGCCCCCTCAGCCGCTCGCGACAGCAACATCGGCCCGGTCCGGAACGCTGATGCGCTCGTCGTTCAACGGACGGGTGAGGTTGTGCCGGACATGATCCAGGACCCGCATGGCGCAGAATCCTTTGCCGACCGGCGTCCTCGGCAGCGCCCCGAAGCCGAGCGACGCCGCGCAGCTCGCGACGAGCCGGGAGTTGAACCTGGCGCCTCCTTTGAGGATGCCGGCATAGGCGACGGGACCGTAGAAGCGCTGCTGCACCGTCTCGTCGACCGACGAGAGCACCGACGCGTAGCCGGCTGCCATGCCCTGGCGCGACTGGGTGGCGCCCATCGGGCGCGTATGCGTCACCGTCACCGCGTCCAGGATCGCGTAGCGAAACATCGGCTCGTTCGACAGCCGGCACCAGAACCGGTCGATGCCGACCTCGTATCCGAGCCGGAGCAGCGGAAGCGCGCGCTTGAGCGCATTGGCCGAGAAGAAGGGGCACATCATCTCGACGAAGTTCGTGTAGCGCGCCCGCATCAGCGGATTGTTCAGCACCGCGGCATAGGAGAAGTGACTGTCCCAGGTCAGGCTTGGCTGCCAGATGTCGAGGCCGAGCGCGACGCCCAGATCAAAGCAGGTGCGGATCGAGCTGGCATCCGCCTTGATGTCGTCGTCGATCAGGGCGATGTGCGTGTAGCGGTCCAGCAGGCCAGGGTCGCGCTCGAAGAGCTTGACATAGCCCGAGATCTTGGGACCCGGAATGAGGTCGTAGCTCACGCCTGGAATGTCGGGATGCGCCGCGAGCGGCTCATACGCCGCCACGAGGAGCGTGAACCCCTTCATCTCCGCCGCTATCCAGCCCGGGTGAAGCGACTTCCGACCGGCTCGGACAATGACAAGGCAGCGCGGCGACTGATCAGACATCGACACCCATTCCCCTATGATGGTCCTCTCGGTGTTCCGGCCGCGCGTGACCGGCGCTAACCCGGACCGCCACAGTCCGCCGCGGGCCGGTCGCGGCGTCCGTCCGTTCCGGCTTCATACACGCTGGACCGCGCACGACAACGAGACCTCTTCGACTGCTGTCCCGCCATCATCTCGCTCATTCGGCGTAGACCCGATGCTGATCTCGGCGGCGGGGGTTCGACCCGCGGTCCCACCCTGCTTTGCGCCTGACCGCCGACCTGATAGACGCCCGACATGAACGCGACCCTCCCGGCGGCCGACGGACCCACCTGGGCACCGCTTCGCCGCCTTTGGCGCGAGGAGGTCGCCTTCCACCGCGGCCGCCTCCTCTCCGTCCTTCTCCTGACGATCGTCATGGCCGGCCTGACCGCTCTCTACCCGCTGGTGATCAGCCGCGCGCTCGACATGTTCACCGCTCACGACCCGCGTATCCTCTACCAGGTGCCGGCCCTGGTGGTCGCCATCACCGCCGGCAAGGCCGCCGCCCAGTACGGGCAGACCACCTCCGTCCAGCAGCTCGTCCTGCTCGTCATCCGCGGCCTGCAGACCCGCATGTTCGGCCACCTGCTCGACGCCGACATCGCCCGCATCGAACGCGAGGCGCCCGCCCAGCTCGCCGCCCGCTTCACCACCGACGCCACGGTCATCCGCGAAGCCCTGATCCGCGCCGTCAACGCGCTCGCCGACGCGGTGACGATCGTCGGCCTCGTCGCCTCCATGCTCTGGATGGACTGGGAGCTCAGCCTGATCGCCGGCCTCCTCTACCCACTCGCCGCCCTGCCGATCCAGCGCATCGGCAAGCGCGTCCGCCGCGCGTCCGGCGGCATGCAGGAACGCATGGGCGAGACCGCCGCCCTGCTCAACGAGAGCTTCGCCCAGGCCCGCACCGTGCGCGCCTATCGCCTCGAGACCACCGAGCACGAGCGCGCCGCCGCGTCCTTCGGCGAGCTTTACCGCGCCCTGCTCCGCATGACCCGCGGCCGCGCCCGTGTGGAGCCCGTCCTCGAGGTCCTCGGCGGCGGCGCGGTCGCCGCCGTCCTCGGCTTCGCCGGCTGGCGCGCGTCCAACGGCGGCGCCACGCTCGGCGACTTCTCCGGCTTCGTCGCCGCCCTGCTGCTGGCCGCCCGCCCGCTGAGGGCGCTGGGTTCGCTCAACGCCGCCGTGCAGGAGGGCCTCGCCGGCCTGACCCGCGTGTTCGACGTCCTCGACGAACCGACCGCGGTGACCGAGGCCGCCACCGCCATCGCGCTTCCCCCCGGCCGCGGCCGCCTCTGTTTCGAGCAGGTCGGCTTCACCTACCCCGACGGTCGTGTCGGTCTGCGCTCGCTCAGCTTCGAGGCCAGGCCCGGCCAGACCGTCGCCCTGGTCGGTCCCTCCGGCGCCGGCAAGTCCACCGCCTTGTCCCTCATCCCCTGCACGACGTCACCGCCGGCCGCATCACGCTCGACGGCCAGGACCTGCGCGCGCTCACGCTCGCCAGCCTGCGCGGCGCCATCGCCTATGTCGGCCAGGAAACCATGCTGTTCGACACCTCCGTCGCCGCCAACATCCGCGTGGGCCGCCCCGGCGCCACCGACCACGAGATCGCCCAGGCCGCCGCCGCCGCGTCCGCCGCCAGCTTCATCGCCGAACTCCCGCTCGGCTTCGACACCCGTGTCGGCCACGGCGGCGGCCGTCTGTCCGGCGGCCAGCGCCAGCGCGTCGTCCTCGCCCGCGCCCTGCTGCGCAACCCTCGCGTCCTCCTCCTCGACGAAGCCACCAGCGCGCTCGCCGCAGAGCTCGAGGCCGCCCTGCCGGGCGTCAGCGGCGGGATGCGTCCGAAGCTCGCCGCCTGTCTCGACGCGATCCACGGCGGCGTCTCCTCGGCGGCGATCGTCGACGGCCGGGTGCCCCACTCGCTGCTGCTCGAGCTGTTCACCGACGCCGGCTCGGGCACCAAGATCTCCTCCGGGCCGACCGCGTGAGCGCGTCGCTCGCCGAGCTGCAGGCGCTCGAGCGCGACCACGCGATCGGCACCTACGCGCGGCTGCCGGTCCAGTTCGTGCGCGGCGCCGGCGTCCGGCTGTGGGATTCCGAGGGCCATGAGTACCTCGACTTCCTCGCCGGGATCTCGGTGCTCAACGTCGGTCACTGCCACCCGCGCGTGGTCGCCGCGGTCC
>CAXUBM010000115.1:0-6465 GCA_964249235.1 uncultured Acetobacteraceae bacterium
AGCAAAAGGCGGGCGCGCCGGCGCCGCGTCGCTGCGGCCGGGCGCGTGCACGACGCGCGGTGCCCGCGCGCCCGCCTTTTGCTTCGCCGACTACGCGAGCAGGCTGCTGCAACTCGCCCGCCCGGCGCTGCTCGATGTTTCTGCGGTCGTGCTGAGCTTCAACTACGAAGCGTACATGCGGGAGCGGATGACCAGCGTGCTCGGCCAAACCCACCCGGTGCGCGAGGTGATCGTTCTGGACGACGCATCCACGGACGGCAGCGTGGAGCGGGCTCGCGAGGCCGCGGTCGGTCGGGAGGTCGAGATCGTGGTCTCTCCGGCCAACAGCGGCTCGCCCTTCGTGCAGTGGCGCGAGGCGGCCCGGCGGGCGCGCGGCGAATGGCTCTGGATCGCGGAGGCGGACGACAGCGCCGAGTCCGGCTTCCTCGCCACGCTGGCCGAGCGGCTCGCCGCTGTGCCCGAGGCGGTGCTGGCGTTTTCCGACAGCCGGGTGATCGACGCCGATGGGCACCCGATGGCCTCCAGCTACCAGGCCTACTACGGCGAAAGCCGGTGCGTCGACCTCGCCCGCTCCGGCGTCTTCGACGGGCCTGACTTCTTGCGGCACTGCCTGGGTGAGCGAAACCTGATCCTCAACGCGAGCGCCGTGCTGTTCCGACGCCTGCCGCTCCTGGCCGCTCTCGATCGGTGCCGCGACGAGCTCTGCGCGCTGCGCGTGGCGGGTGATTGGCGCGTCTATGCCGAGATCCTGGGCACGCCGGGCGCGAAGGTTGTCTTCGAAAGCAAGCCTCTCAACGTGCACCGCCGTCACCAAGCCAGCGTCACCCACCGTCTGGCCGCTCGCCGGCATCTGATCGAAATCGGCCAGGTCCATGCCGCCGTCGCCCGTCTCGGCCGCCTGGACGACGCCGATCGCGCCAGGCAGCGCGCCTATCGCCAGAGCCTCAAGGCACAGTTCGGCCTGCGCGCGGCCACGCGATGAGGCCGTCCCGATGATCGGCGGACGTCGGGTTCAGGCACTCGCCCGCCGGTCGCGATCGGCTTCGACCTGCAGGGCGCGGGCGGCCTCGTCGGGCGCGAGCACCCCACGATCCATCAGCCCATGACGCCACCCGTGCCAGTAGGCCCGCGACTGCTTGCCGCTCGGGTAGGTTTCGCCGTGCACGCCGCACAGGTAGCCATCGAGGATCTCGCCCTCGTCGAGCGTTCGCAGCTCGGCGAGCGTCCTGACCGGACGGAACGGGCCGGATGGATCCGGACGCCTATGCAGGTCGTGGTCGCCCCGTGGGCGCGATCGCGTGATGTTTGCTGAACCCATGCTCGATGCCTTCCTCTTTGTCGGCGCAGGACGTCGCGCGGGAGAATAGACCGTGAGCTTCCTTTCCCAATTGCTAACGACGCCGGACGCCGGGGCGATCTCGCAACCATCCGCGCTGGCAACGAGAGGATGCTACAGCGCCCGCCTGACGTCCGACGAGACGACGCGGCGGGATGCGTTTCGTTTACGTTACGACAGCTACGTCGATCAAGGCTATCTTGACCCGAACCCCGATCAAATGTTCTGTGATCGATATGATCAGCTGCCTTCGGCCCGTACGGTGGTGGTCTACGACCATCTCGGCCCGGTCGGTTCGGTCAGGGTTTGCCTGCTTGGCGGCGAAGGTCAACGGTCGCCGGCGACCGAGTCGTTTCCGGCCGAGGTCGCCCGGGTTCTCGACGGGCTGGGTCGAGGGCAGCGTGCCGGCGAGATCACCCGCCTGGTGCGCAGTCCGGCGGCGGCCAACGACCAAGGATTGGTTTTTCTTCTCTACCGGCTCGCCAACTTCATCGGCTTTGCCGAGGAGGTCAGGGTGCCGCTCGCCTCGGTGCGCAGGAACCACTCGGTCTTCTACCGTCGGCTCGGCTTCACGTCGAAGTCCGAGCCGCGGCCCTACCCTGGGCTGACCTGCCCGATGGAGCTGATGGTCTGCGACCGCGATGCCTATGAGCGCAGCTTCGTGCGCTTTCCGCTGATCGATCCGTTCGCGCCGGGTGCGGACTGCCTCGATGACTTGCTGCGCGGCGAAGCCGTGCAGGTGTCGTTGTTTCCTCGTGGCGCAGCCCAGCAATCAGCTTCGCGCCTTGATCCCGCCAGCGGCGGCGCACCTGGGCGCGCCTGACCAGGATCAGCGGCTCTGCCGCCGTCCCGCTGCTACCGCTCCCCCGCCTCGAATACCCGTCCACGGGTCAAGAACCGGACGCCCTCTGGTGCCTCCAAGGAAAACCCCGCGCCCCGACCGGGCACGACGTCGATGATCAGCTGCGTGTGCGACCACAGCTCGTGCTGCGCCGCGCCGATATAGACTTCCGCGCCGCCGACCTCGCCGAGCAGCACGTCCTGCGCGCCGGTTCGGAACTCGCCTTTCGGATAGCACATCGGAGAACTGCCGTCGCAGCAGCCCCCCGATTGGTGGAACATCAGCGGGCCATGGCGCTCGGCCAGCCGCGCGATCATCCGCTCGGCTGCCTCCGTCGCCACGACCCGCGCCGCCATCAGAAGAAACCCATCGCCTTGGGGCTGTAGCTGACCAGGATGTTCTTCGTCTGCTGGTAATGGTCGAGCATCATCTTGTGATTCTCACGGCCGATCCCCGACGCCTTGTAGCCGCCAAACGCCGCGTGCGCCGGATAGACATGATAGCAGTTGGTCCAGACCCGACCGGCCTGGATCGCTCGCCCGAACCGATAGGCGCGATTGCCGTCGCGCGACCAAACGCCGGCGCCGAGGCCGTAGAGCGTGTCGTTGGCGATCGCCAATGCCTCGTCGTCGTCGCGGAAGCGGGTGACCGAGAGCACCGGGCCGAAGATTTCCTCCTGGAAGATCCGCATCCGGTTGTGGCCCTCGAAGACGGTCGGCTCGACATAGAAGCCGCCCTTGAGATCCTCGCTGACCTCGCGGCGTTGGCCGCCGATCAGCGTCTTGGCCCCTTCCTGCCGGCCGATGTCGAAATAGGAGAGGATCTTCTCGAGCTGATCGTTCGAGGCTTGCGCCCCGACCATCGTCTCGGCGTCGAGCGGGTTGCCGAGCTTGATGCGACGGACGCGCTCGATCGCGCGCTCCATGAAGCGGTCGTAGATGCTCTCGTGCACGAGCGCCCGCGACGGGCAGGTGCAGACCTCGCCCTGGTTGAGCGCGAACATGGTGAAGCCCTCGAGCGCCTTGTCGAGGAAGTCGTCGTCCTCGCGCGCGACGTCGGCGAAGAAGATGTTGGGTGATTTGCCGCCGAGCTCGAGCGTCACGGGGATGATGTTCTCGGACGCATACTGCATGATCAGGCGACCGGTGGTGGTCTCGCCGGTGAAGGCCACCTTGGCGACCCGGGGCGACTGCGCCAGCGGCTTGCCGGCCTCGACGCCGAAGCCGTTGACGATGTTGAGCACGCCCGCCGGAAGCAGGTCGGCGATCATGTCGGCGAAGACCATGATCGACATCGGCGTCTGCTCGGCCGGCTTGAGGACCACGCAATTGCCGGCGGCCAGTGCCGGCGCGAGCTTCCACACCGCCATCAGCAGCGGGAAGTTCCATGGGATGATCTGGCCGACGACGCCGAGCGGCTCGTGGAAGTGATAGGCGACGGTATCGTGATCGATCTCCGAGATCCCGCCTTCCTGGGCACGTATGCAGCCGGCGAAATAACGAAAATGGTCGATCGCCAGAGGCAGGTCGGCGGCCGTGGTCTCGCGGATCGGCTTGCCGTTGTCGATCGTCTCGACCAAGGCCAGCGTGTCGAGCCTCTCCTCCATCCGGTCTGCGATCCTGAGCAGCAGGCGCGCGCGCTCGGCCGGCGACGTGCGGCCCCAGGCCTCACGCGCCTTGTGCGCGGCGTCGAGGGCCAGCTCGATATCCTCAACAGTCGACCGGGCGACGGTGCAGACCACGCGCCCATCGACCGGCGAGATATTGTCGAACGTCTGGCCACGCGTGGCGGCAACCCACGCACCGCCGATGAAATTGTCGTAGTGGGGCCTGATCGCGATCTGCTTCGCGACGTCGGCGAGCGCTTTCTCGACCATGTTCTTCTCCCTCTTCAGCAGCACTGACGGCCATCTCGCCGGGAGACTGCGCCCGTTGAGCGTCCCGGTCCAGCACCGCCGCGACGCTGGTCCATAGAACGTGCGCGGCGGCCCTCGCCGTGCTTCAACCGGCGCGCGCGGCGCGTCTATAAGCGCGGGACGGAACGCGTGTGTGATGGAGTTTCGCCCATGGCAGCAGGCCTGCAGACCGCGGCCCGACGATTGGCCTCGCCCCGCATGGTGGCGCGCTTTGCAAGCCGCATGACGGAGTTCGCGGGACTTGTGCTCGGCATCGCCGGCATCTCGCTGGCACTCGCCCTGCTCACCTACTCGCCCGCCGACCCTTCCTTTGACACGGCGACCGTGGGGCCGGTGCGCAACATCGCCGGGCATCCGGGAGCCGACATCGCCGACCTGCTGTTCCAGTGGTTCGGCGCCGCGGGCTTGCTTCCGGCCGCCTGCCTTCTCGCCTGGGCCTATCGCATCGCCTCGCATCGTGGCCTCGTCTCGCCCACCATTCGGCTCGCGGCCCTCTTCGGCGCCCTGCCGGCCGGCGCCGCCGTGCTCGGTGCGATTCCGCATCTCGTCGGACCGGGTTCGCCCAGCGGCGGTGCGCCTTCCTGGGCGAACTGGCCCAGTGCGGCCGGCATCGGCGGCGCGGTGGGCGAGACGATCGCCGCGAGCGCGCTCGCGGCCGGCCGCGGCCTTCTCGGCCCGCTCGGCGGTCTGTTGGTCTGGTGCGCGGGTGGCGTGCTCACCGCGTTGCTGGTCCTGTTGGCCCTGGGCCTCTCGCCCGGCGAATGGCGCTCCGGCTGGCAGGCCTCCTCCCGCGCGGCGGGCGCGGCCGGCCGCCTGGTCGGGATGCGGCGTGCCGGGCGGAAGGGTGCCGGTGCCGGCGGTGGCCATCGGACACAGTCCATGTCGGTCGCGCCGGTGCCCGCACCCAGCCACGTTGCGGCGATCGACGTCGGCGGCACCGCACCCGATCTTGCTGCGGCCAGCGCGCGCGCCCTGCTGACCCGCGGCAATCGCGTGCAGCCGGGGGTCGATCGAAACGAACCGGTCCTGCTTCCGGACCGCCCACCCGGCCGGCTCGCGCCGGCTCGGGCCGCGACGCCGACAACTCCGAAGGCCGGCAGCGCGGCGGGCGCCCCCGCCGCGGTCATCGCGCTCGCAGGTCCCGAACCGATCGAAGCCGCGCCCGACCCGAGAAAGAGCCGCTTCGGTACTCTCTCGCCGGTCATGCGCCTGCTCGCCCGCCAGGCCGGGCAGACGCCGGACGGGGCGGATCGCGCTTCGCCATCGCCCGCCCCGGTCAGGGAGAGGGAGCGGCCGAAGACGCGCCCTGCCGCCTTCATCCCCGAGCCGCCTCCGAGCTGGCGCCTGCCTCCCGTCGAGTTGCTGCGCCCGGTGCCGCTTCACGGCGCCGTCGGTCCCTCGTCGCACGTGCTCGAAGCCAATGCCCGGCTGCTTGAAACGGTGCTGTCCGACTACGGTGTGCAGGGCGTCATCCGCGACATCCGCACCGGCCCGGTGGTCAGCTTGTATGAACTCGAACCCGCCCCGGGCATTCGAAGCGCGCGGGTGATCGGGCTGGCCGACGACGTCGCCCGCTCGCTCTCGGTCACCGCCGTGCGTATTGCGACCGTTCCCGGCCGCAATGTCATCGGTATCGAGATACCGAACCCGAAGCGAGAGACGGTGTTTCTTGCCGAGCTGCTCGGCTCGAAGGAGTTCGCCACCCATCCGGCGCGCCTGGTGCTCGCGCTGGGCAAGGACATCAGCGGCAATCCGATCCTCGCCGACCTCGCTCGCATGCCTCACCTCCTGATTGCGGGCACCACCGGCTCGGGCAAGTCGGTGGGCGTGAACGCGATGATCGCCTCGCTTCTGTATCGGCTCAGCCCGGAGGAATGCCGGCTGATCCTGATCGATCCGAAAATGCTCGAGCTTTCGGTCTATGACGGCATTCCGCACCTGATGGCGCCCGTGGTGACGGAGCCAAAGAAGGCGGTCACGGCGCTCAAGTGGACGGTGCGCGAAATGGAGCGCCGCTATCGGGCGATGAGCCAGCTCGGCGTGCGCAACATCGCCGGCTTCAACGAGCGCGCGGCCGAGGTGCGGACGCGCGGCGAGCGCCTGTCACGCCGCGTGCAGACGGGGTTCGACAGCGAGACCGGCAAGCCGACGTTCGAGGAGCAGGCGATCGACTTGCGCCCGCTCCCCTTCCTCGTGGTGGTGATCGACGAGATGGCCGACCTGATGATGGTTGCCGGCAAGGAGATCGAGACCGCCGTGCAGCGGCTGGCGCAGATGGCGCGCGCGGCCGGCATCCACGTCATCATGGCCACCCAGCGCCCGTCGGTCGACGTGATCACCGGCACCATCAAGGCCAACTTCCCCACCCGCATC
>CAXUBM010000116.1:0-6383 GCA_964249235.1 uncultured Acetobacteraceae bacterium
GGGTGGGGATGTCTTCGGCAACCGGGGACGAGGCGGTGATGGACCGCGCCGTCAGCTATCTGGTCAACCGGTATAGCCCGAGCGGACGGCGCATTGGCTGGATCATGCTGTTCTCGATCCTGATCGAGGCCTGGGACCTCTATGCGATCGGCTACGTGCTGATCTTCATCAAGCAGGCATTTCATCCGTCGCCGGCTCTGCTCGGTCTGGCGGCGGCGGGAACCCAGGGCGGCGCGGTGGTGGGTGCGCTCGCGGGTGGCTGGCTGGCCGACAAGGTCGGCCGGCGCGCGATCTTTCTCGGCACGATGGTTGCCTTCATCGTGCTGGCGTTGGCGCAGGCGTTCGTGCCGGGAATCGTTTGGCTCGCGGCGGTGCGGCTGGTGCTGGGCGTCCCGCTCGGGAGCGATATCTCGAACGGCTACAGCTACATCATGGAGGTACTGCCGAAAGGCGAGCGGGAGGTGGTCGGCAATCGCTGGCAGCTGATGTTCGCGCTGGGCGGGCTGCTGGGGCCGGCGACCGTGGCGATCATGCTGGCGTGCGGTGTGCGGCATGATCTGGTCTGGCGCATCACGCTCGGCCTGGGCGCGTTGCCGGCGCTCGTGATCTTCGTCCTGCGGGTGCATCTGCCGGAGACGGCGGTCTGGCTGGTCCGCCAAGGCCGGTTCAGGGAGGCCAAGGCGGTCACGGCGCGGATGTACGGCGACCCGATCGAGTTCCTTCCGGATCGGGACGTTCCGGTCGTCAAGCCGCGACCGGCCGCGTTCCTGACCGACCTCGTGCGCGATCCGGTGCGGCTGCGCGCGACGCTGTTCGGCTGGATCGCATGCTTCGCGCAAGGCTCGGAGCTGTCGACGTTCGGTTTCTATCTGCCGGTGCTGTTCGTGCTGGTGGGGGTGGCAGGCCCGCTGGGGACCGAACTGATGCTGGTCGGGCTGTCATTCCTGACCATCGGCGCCGGACTCTCGGGGCCTGCTCTGCTGCCGCGCATCGGGCAGCGCGGGATCAGCCTTTGGGGGTTCTCGATCGTGTTCGTCTCGTTGCTGGTGGCGGCCTTCGCACTGGCGACGGGTCAACGGGTGCTGCTGGTCGCCGCGGCGGGTGCGATGATGTGGGGCCACAACTGGGATGCGCAGAACTGCATGACGGTCCCGGCGATGGTGGCGCGGCCGGAATATCGGGGCACGGCGACGGGATTTGCCTACATGTTCGTCAAGTTGCCGAGCTTCCTCGCGATCTTCCTCTTTCCGGTGGTGTTCGCGGCCGCCGGCAAGGTCGCCTCGACGCTGATCGTGGCGATCTTTCCGCTGATCGGGATGCTGGCGGCGGCGTTCGTGCTGCCGAAGATCGATGGCTACGACGGGGACGGCGTGCGTCAGCCGGCGTAGAGGCCGGCGCCGCCGTCGACGCGGATGACCTGGCCGTTGACGAAACGGGCGCGGTCGCCGGCGAGAAAGGCGACCGCGTCGGCGATCTCGTCGGGCTCGGCGTAGCGCTCGAGCGAGCGGCGGGCGCTGTCCATGCGGTTCGGATCGACGGTGCGCGTGGCGACGAAGCGCGCCGTCTTGGTCGGTCCGGGACTGACGGCGTTGACGCGCACGCCGGAGGCGATCAGCTCGGCGGCAAGGCAGCGTGTGTAGTGCACCACCGCGGCCTTCAGGGTCGCGTAGATCGCGCCGTTGGAGACGCCGACATGGGCGGCGGTGGAGCCGATATTGACGATCGAGCCGCGGCCTGCGGCCACCATGTCGGGCGCGAAGGTCTGACAGACGAGCATGGTTCCGATCAGGTTGTTGTTGGTCAGCGCCTCCATGTCGGCGAGCGGGATGCCGAGGACGTTGTTCGGTTCGGGCTTGCCGCCGGCGGCGCCGATGTCGCCACCGGCGCAGTTGACGAGGATGTGGACGGGGCCGAGGGCTGCGTTGATCTGCGCCTTCATGGCAGCGATCGCGCCGGGGTCGCCGATGTTGCCGGTCACCGCGACGGTTCGGACGCCCGCCTGCTCGATCTCGCGTGCGGTCTGGCCGAGATCGTCGGCCTCGCCGTATCTCGACGGTGCGTCCCAGCTCAGGTCGTGGATTGCCACGTCGGCGCCGAGGGCGGCCAGCCTGCGGGCGATGGCGCGCCCGATGCCGCGGCCGGATCCGGTGACGAGGGCGACGTTGCCGGCCATCTCTTTGGTCATCGTGGGTTCTCCAGGGCGCGCATGTTGGCCGCGCTGCGCTCGATCATGTCGAGTTCGTAGCGCGTGAGCGATGCGTCGTCGCCGCGTTCCCACGGCGTGCGGACATCCGCGTCCTCGGGCAACCGGCGGCGGCGGGTCGCCGCGAGGCAGGCGGCGAGAGCGGTGGCGTCGGCCGGCGGGTAGGATTGCCACCAGGCCCGCGTCAGCAGGCGGACGTGGCGGAACTCGAGCGCGCCCGGTTCAAGCACGGCCGGGAGGCTCGCATGGTGTTCGGCCAGGAGCGCGAACAGCTCCGGGAAAGGAACCGCGCCGTCGCCGATGGCGCAGCGGACGAGGCGGAAGCCCTCGTCGGTGGCCTGCGCGCGGTAGTCCTTGAGGTGGAGGTGGCGCACGTAGGGGGCGACCACGCGGGTGAAGTCGAGCGGGGCTTCGCCGACCGGGAAGCTGTTGCCGGTGTCGTAGACGATGCGGATGGCGGGGCCGAACTCCTCGCAGAAGCGCACGAGCTCGCGGCTGGTGAAGTCCTGATGGTTCTCGATGACCACCGTCACGCCGAGTGGTGCCGCACGCGCGGCCGCGGCCGCGAGGCGGCGGCGGACGTCGTCGACCAGCGCGGGCCAGTCGGGCCCGAGCGCGTGGCGGTCGCCGCAGAGGACTTTGGTGAGTGCGAGGCGAACCAGGGTGGCGCCGAGTTCGGCGGCGGACTCCAGACAGAACTCGACGTCGTTCTGGGGCAGGCCGGAGCTGACGATCGGCTCGATGGCGAGCGTGTCGAGGCGTTCGCGCAAGCTCCGCCGGCCGGCGGTGCCGAGCTCGGCGAGCCAGAGCTGCGGGATCTCGAGCGTGCGCGCGCGAAGCGACCGGGCGAGCGCGATGAAGTCTTCGAGACCGCGCGCTTGGGGGTTGACGCGGGCGCTTCCCCTGCCCTGCAGGCCGAGATGCCAAGTCAGGCCGTAGGGATTGAGGCCGAGACGGAGCTCGGGGCGGTTCAGCTCAGCGGAGGCCGGCATCGACGGTCAGACATTGCTTGGTGATCATGGCGCTGTCGTCGGCGGCGAGGAAGAGGACGGCGCGCGCGACGTCGTCGGCGAGGAGCGTGCGGTGCAGGCACTGGCGGGCGGCGAAGGCGGCAACGTCCTCGTCGGAGTGCCAGAGCCGGCGCTGGCGTTCGGTGATCACGGCGCCGGGCGCGATCGCGTTGACGCGGATGTTGTCGCCGCCGAACTCGCGGGCGAGGCTTCGGGTCATCCCGACGACCGCCGCCTTGGCGGTGGTGTAGGCGACCATGCCGGGCGCGCCGCCCATCCAGGCGATCGAGCTGAAATTGATGATCGATCCGCCGCCGAGCGCCTGCATGTGCGGCCGGACGGACTGGGCGGCGAAGAACTGATGGCGAAGATTGACCGCCATCGACTGGTCCCAATAGGCGACAGTGACCGCGGACGCGCCGTGGCGTTCGTCGCTGGCGGCGTTGTTGACGAGAACGCCGACAGGGCCGATCGCGTCGCGCACGCGCTCGATCGCGCGTTGCAGGGCGTCGATGTCGGCGAGGTCGCAGGCGATGAAGAGCGGCGCGTGGCGCACGCCGCCCGGTGTCGTCACGAGCGCCGTGACGAGTGCCGTCGAGGCGGGCTCGTCGATGTCGACGAAGGCGACGCGGGCGCCCTGCCCGGCGAAGGCGGTGACGATGGCGGCACCGATGCCGCTGCCGCCGCCGGTGACGAAGACGGTGCGATCCTGCAGGCTCGGGTAGCTGGCCGGGCGCATGCCGGTCAGATCAGACGTTGCGAGGTGGGGTCGAAGAGGCAGGCCTTGCTCATGTCGACGGCGAGCGACACGGGGGCGCCGGGCGGGAAGGTGTAGTCGGAGTCGAAGCGGGCGGTGAGCTCGTGGCCGGCGGCGCGCAGGACGACGAGCGTTTCGGGACCGGTCGGCTCGACGACCTCGATGACGGCGTCGAGCGTGCCGATCGCGTTCGCGTCCGCTGGGCGGTGGCGGGCGGCGTCGGTGATCGTTTCGGGACGGATGCCGAGAACGACCGGCCGGTCCTGCCCGCTCGGCGCGGTCGCCGGAAGCGGGAGATGAACGGTCTGCGCCCCCTCGCCGAGCGCCACCCAGGCGGCGCCGTCGTGCTGGCGAAGATGGCCGGGCAGGAAATTCATCGACGGCGCGCCCATGAAGCCGGCGACGAACATGTTGGCGGGTCGCTCGTAGACGACCTTCGGGGCGTCGAACTGCTGCACGCGGCCTGCCTGCATGACGGCGATCCGGGTGGCCAGCGTCATCGCCTCGACCTGGTCGTGGGTGACGTAGATGGTGGTGTTGCGCAGGTTGGTGTGCAGCTTCTTCATCTCCGTGCGCATCTCGATGCGGAGCTTGGCGTCGAGATTGGAGAGCGGTTCGTCGAAGAGGAACAGGGCCGGTTCGCGCACCAGGGCACGGCCCATGGCGACGCGCTGCCGTTGGCCGCCCGAGAGTTGCGCGGGCTTGCGCTCGAGCAGGGGCTCGATCTGCAGCAGCGAGGCGACACGGCTGACGGCCTCGCGCTGGGCCTGCCGCGGGACCCCGCGCGACTCCATGCCGAAGGTGATGTTCCGGCGCACGGTCATGGTCGGGTAGAGGGCGTAGGACTGGAACACCATGGCGATGTCGCGGTCCTTGGGTGCGACGCCGTCGACGCGGCGGTCGCCGATCAGGATCTCGCCGGAGGTCGCGCGTTCCAGACCGGCGATGATGGCGAGCAGCGTCGACTTGCCGCAGCCGGAGGGCCCGACCAGGACGACGAACTCGCCCGGCTCGACGTCGAGATCGATCTCGTGCAGCGCGTCGAAATTGCCGAAGCGCTTGCCGAGCTTGCGGATCGAGAGCGAGGCCACCTACTTGACCGCTCCCTGGGTGAGGCCGCGGACGAAGTAGCGTCCGCCGAACAGGTAGACGAGGAGCGGCGGCAGCGCGCCGATCAGGACGGCGGCGCTCTCGACATTGTATTCGTGCACGCCGGTGCCTGCCGTGGCGAGCCCGATCAGCGCCGCGGTGACCGGCTGATGATTGCCCGACGAAAACGTCACGCCGAACAGGAAATCGTTCCAGATGCTGGTGAACTGCCAGATCACGGTGACGATCAGGATCGGCGGCGAGAGCGGCAGGACGATGCGGCGGAAGATGCGCCAGAAGCCGGCGCCGTCGATGCGGGCCGCCCTGATGAGCTCGTCAGGAATGTTGACGTAGTAGTTGCGGCAGAAGAGCGTCGTGAAGCTTACGCCCTGCACGCAATGGATCAGGACCAGGCCGCCGATGGTGTTGGTCAGGCCGAGGTGGCCGAGCGTGATCGCCCAGGGCAGCAGGACCATCTGGCCGGGCATGAAGACGCCGAGCGTCATGACCAGGAACAGGGCATCGGAACCGGGGAAGCGCCATTTGGACAGGACGTAGCCGTTGACGGCGCCGAGCGCGGTCGAGATCAGGGTGGCGGGGATCGCCATCTCGAGCGAGTTGACGAAGAAGGGCTCGATGCCGGCGCAGGCGCCGCTGACGCAGATATGGTCCCAAGCCTCGGCCCAGTGCGCGAGCGACAGGCTGGTGGGCACGCTGATGAGGCCGTTGCGGGCGAGATCGGGGAGGCTGCGGAAGGAGTCGGAGACGACGATCGCCAGCGGCAGGAGATAGTAGGCGGCGAAGAGGGTAAGCACCGCGTAGACGCCCCAGCGGGCGCGGTCGGTCGCGGCCACGGCGGAGGGCGCGGTGATGGCCAGAGTGCTAGGCATGGGCGGCGTCGCGGCGTCGCTGCCAGCTGTTGTAGAGGCCGTAGGGGATGAGAACGACCGCGAGAGCCGCGAGAACCATCACCGCGGCCGCGGCGCCTTCGCCGAGTTCGCCGCGCTGGAACATCAGATCGTAGACGTAGATGGCGGGAACGGTGGTCGAGATGCCGGGGCCGCCGGAGGTCAGCGCCAGGACCAGGTCGAAGGTCTTGATGGCGAACTGAAGAAGGATGACGAGGACGGCGATGAAGATCGGCCGGATCGAGGGCAGCACGACACGGCGGTAGATGCGGGCCGTGCCGGCGCCGTCGATGCGGGCGGCCTTGATGAGATCGGGATCGACCGCGCGCAGGCCGGCCAGGAACAGCGCCATCGCGAAGCCGGAGGATTGCCACCGGCCGGGGATGCCGCCGGTGTAGATGGCCGTGTCGCGCCGC
>CAXUBM010000117.1:0-1135 GCA_964249235.1 uncultured Acetobacteraceae bacterium
CCATGGTGTAGAGGGCGGTGGTGATGGTGCCGTCGGCGGCGGTCAGCTCGACGTGCTGGACGGGTCCGCCGGCCTGATCGCGCTCCAGCGTGCCGAAGGCGTAGGAGGCCGGATCGGTGACGGGCGCGTAGCCGGCGTGAGCCATGGCCATGAAGGTCGTGCTGTCACCGAAACGCGATCGGATGCCCGGGGTGGCGTCGGCGAAGGCGGCGGCGCCATCGCCGTGCCGGAAGGCCTCGATCTGGTGGGCGATCACCTGCTGGATCGCGGCTTCGTCGCGCGGGGCCGGTGGGGCCGCCAGCGCCGCCCGCGGCGCGAGCAGACCGGCGAGAAGGAAGAGGAGGAGGAGGAGCGGTCGCATCGCGGCACCTCATGATGGGCGGGAGGTCCAGGCGCCCGAGCCTGGCGGGTTCGGGGCGGCGGCGGCCGGACCTTAGCACGAGACGGGATCGAAGCGCCGCGTCGGCCGCACGAGTTCGTCCTGGCCGGCGACGAGCGCGATCTCGCGGGAGCCTTCCTGTTCGGTGCGGGCGATGATGCCCCAGGTGCTGGAGGCTGCCCGGGCGAGGGCTTCGACCGGGTCGCCGCCGTCGAGCACGTGGAACAGGAAGAGGGCGGCGATGAGGTCGCCGGCGCCGTTGACGCCCAGCGCCAGTCGCGGGGTGCGGACGCGGTGCAGGCCGCCATCGTGGCCGACGAGCAGGTCGAGACTGTCGGGCGGGGTGTCGGCGGCGAGCAGGCTGGTGACCAGGACGAGGCGCGGGCCGGTGGCGCGCATTCGGGCGCGAAGGGCGAGGACGGCGGCGGCGGCGCGCTCGAGGTCGGGGGTTTGGCTGCCGGCGAGGAGCGAAAGCTCGAAATGGTTGGGCGTCAGGATGTCGGCCTCGGGCACGGCGCGGGAGCCGAACAGCTCGGCGATGCCGGCGCGGACGAAGACTTCGCGGCCGACGTCGCCGATCACGGGATCGCAGCAGTAGAGGGCGAGGGGGTTGCGGGCGCGCACGCGTCCGGCGGCGTCGAGGATCGCCTCGCCGGTGGCCAGGTCGCCGAGGTAACCGGAAAGCACGGCCTCGGCGCGGCCCGGGCGCCCCGGCCGACCAGGCCCTCGAGGACGTCCGTGCAGGGCAGGCCCGAG
>CAXUBM010000117.1:1145-6378 GCA_964249235.1 uncultured Acetobacteraceae bacterium
ACTTTGTACAGGGCGCGAATGACGAGCAGGACGCCGGCGGCGGCGAGGATGGCCTCGCCGGTGGCGAGGTCGCCGAGGTAACCGGAAAGCACGGCGTCGGCGCGGGCCAGGGCGCCGCGGCGGTCGAGGCCGTCGAGGAGGTCGGTGATGGCGTGGCCCGTGAAGACCTGGCCGGTCCAGTCGCCGTAGCCGGTGTGGTTCGAGAACTGGACGGTGTTGACCGCCCAGACCTCGGCGCCGAGGCGCTGCAGGGGAAAGGCGGCGGCGGCGTTGCCGACGTGGCCGTAGGCGACCCAGGACTGGATGGAGAGGATGTTCACGTCATGCACCGGTGAGGGATCGGCCCGGGGGCGGTTCGACAACGAGGTGGCGGTCTTTTATCATGCCAGGTTCCTTGGACAGGAGACCGATGATGGTGCCCGTCGCGCCGCGCGCGGTCGTCCGATGAGCGTTCCCGTCGTGTGTCTCGCGGGCGGCCTGGGCATGCTGCGCGAGAAGAGGGACCTGCGGCCGAAGCCGATGGGCGAGATCGGCGCGCGGCCGATCCTGTGACACATCATGAAGATCTAAGCGCACGCGGGCTTCACCGAGTTTGCGATCTGCCTCGGAACCTGGTGTTCGACCTCGGGATGGAGGCCCGGCGTGACCGGGTGCGCGACTGGGTGGCGAGCCGGGGCATCGCGCTCGCCGGCCGCTTCGGCGCGTGGGAGTCTCTTTGGAGCAACCAGTCGATGATGAGCGGCTTGCGCGCGGGGGCACGGGCCTTCGGGCCTCGGATCGGACCATGATCGGGCGGTGGCGGCGCAGGCCCGCGGAGGGGGAGGAAGAGGCGATCGACCTCGGTCCGGTGCCGTCGATCTTCGATCGGCCGCCGCCGCCGCCGCCGGCGCTGCTGTCGGTCAACGAGATGTTCCCGCCCTGCTGGCTCGTGCAGGACCCGGAGGGTGCCGTCCTGGCGCGGCTGCGCCTGATGCCGGACGGGCGCGTTCTGGGCGGCCCGGAAGGCGCGCGCTGGGCGCAGGAGAGCGGGCAGCTGCTGATCGGTGCCGAGCGGGATCCGGTGTGGCGGTTCACGGCGCGCGAGGATGCGGCGGGGCGCCTGGTCTGCCGCGGCACCGGGGGCGGCGGCGCCGAGGTCGTGCTGATGCCCGACCTCGACGACGTGCACATGGCTGCGGTGCTGCGCCGGCCGAGCGCGCCGCTGACGATCGTCTTCAACTCGGACCTCAACCCGTTCCGCGACGAGGAGATGGCGTGGGAGTTCGCCGAGCATCTGCGGTCGCACGATTTCGTGCTGTTCGCCGAGAAGGACGCGCCCTCGTTCGCCTACCTGAACAAGACCGCGCGCGTGCTCGACCGGCTGCGGGTGCTGCCGGCGATCGGCTACCGGGAGTTCGTCTTCCTCGGCCAGGGCAGCGGCGGGTTCGCGGCGATCATGTTCGCCGAGATGCTCGGGCATGCGGCGGCGGACGCGCGGATCGTGTCGGTGACGGCGAACCCGCTGAGCGCCTTCGGGGCGGAGCACGACGAGGTGATGCGCGAGCGGGTGGAGGACGCGTCGATGCGGCCGGTCTGCCTGGACGCGGACACGCTGGCGCAGAAGGATTGCGGCTGGACGACGCTGCGCGAGATGGTGCGGATGAACCTGCGGCGGCGCGGCCGGCACATCGCGCATCGCGTGCTGTATGACGGGCACAACCCCGCGCAGGCCTACCAGGCGACGATCATCGGGGATCTGGAAGGGTTCGACTTCCAGCCGCTGGCGCTCGGCCTGCCGCCCACCGAAGGCAGCCGGACGATCGCGGGCTCGGACCTGATGGGACAAGCCATCGACTGGGCGCGCCAGGATTGGCGGGCCTGGGCGCGTTCGCAGGAAGGCGGGCAAGCCGACAGGTGACGAAAGGCGACGCGCGCGCCATGTTGCCGCCCTCTTCGGCCGCATGATGGCGGCAGTCGCTCGGGAGACCAGTCATGATCAGGATCACGTCGTTGATGCTTGCCGGCAGCCTTGCCGCCGCTTCCCTGCCGGCCTTGGCCCAGGCGCCCGCGGACGGCGCGCAGCAGGTCCAGGCGCGCACGGATGCGCGCATCGCCTCGCTGCACGCGCAGCTGCACGTCACCTCGGCGCAGGAGCCGGCCTGGCAGTCCTTCACCGCGGTGATGAAGGAGAACGCGCAGGAGATGGCGGCGTCCCTGCAGCAGCGGCAGAAGAACTTCGGCGGCATGAACGCGGTGCAGGACCTGCAGGACTACGTCGACCTGTCGACGCAGCAGGCGCAGCGTCTGGGCAAGCTGGTGGCGCCGTTCCAGACGCTCTACGCCCAGTTCTCGCCCGACCAGAAGAAGACGGCCGACCAGATCTTCCACAGCTACACGGAGCGGGCGCCGCGCGCGCACGGGTGAGACACCGGGGCGACGCTCCGATGTGCCTTCCGTCTGGACGGCCTGGACGGCAATCGCTAGGAGGAGCGCCGGCACCGGTCGGCATCGGCGCCCTCACATCGACGAGAGCAGCGGCATGAAGAGCGGCATTCACCCCGAATATCACGAGATCAAGGTCGTCATGACCGACGGGACCGAGTTCACGACCCGGTCCTGCTACGGCAAGGCGGGCGACACGATCAGGCTCGACATCGATCCGAAGTCGCATCCGGCGTGGACCGGCCAGCAGCGGATCATGGACACCGGCGGACGCGTGGCGAAATTCAACAAGCGCTTCGCCGGGATCGGCGTGACGAAGTAGGCACGCGCCGGAACCTCTTGAAAACACAGGTCGCGTCGACCAATTTCTAACCCGTTCGGATGCCCTGCTGGGGTCCGGACGGGGACCGACCGGAAACGGTGGTCAATGACGCTGACCTTGCTCTTGAGGAGGTTTTGATGACGTACGACTTCACACCGCTTTTTCGGACCGCGATCGGTTTTGACCGGCTCGCCCGACTGATGGACAGCGCCGTCGAGACGGCCGCCAGCACGTCCTATCCGCCCTACAACATCGAGAAGCTCGACGAGGATCACTATCGCCTGACGATGGCGGTGGCGGGTTTCAGCGCCGAGGATCTGGGCCTGGTGGCGCGCGACAACACGCTCGTCGTGTCGGGCAAGCCGCGCGGCGCCGCGGACGGTGCGGCGAAGGGCGAGATCGTCTATCGCGGCATTTCGGGCCGGCCGTTCGAGCGGCGGTTCGTGCTGGCCGACCACATCGTGGTCGAGGGCGCGGATCTGCACAACGGCCTGCTGCATGTCGAGCTGCGCCGCGTGGTGCCCGAGGCGCTCAAGCCGCGTCGCATTGCGATCGGCAGCGCGCCGCAGGTGGCGTCGATCGCGAGCGCCGATCCGGCAAGCGACGGCGGCGCCGAGGCCCAGAAGGCGGCCTGACCGCCGGCGGCCGACACGCTTTCGAGACCTTTGGGGGGCCGGGCAACCGGCCCCTTTTTTTGCTTCCGCGCCGGGTCGGATGGCTTGACCCGGCCCGGGTGGCCATACGATATCCAGCGCTCAGTGCGGCAAGCGGCCGCTCCGGCGGGCCGCGATGTCCGCGAGAGCTCCCGATTGGACCCACGATGACCCTTCCCCTGATGCCGAAAGCCACCGCGGTGTGGCTGATCGAGAAAACAGCCCTCACCTTCTCGCAGATCGCCGAGTTCTGCGGCATGCATCCGCTCGAGGTGCAGGCGATCGCCGACGGCGAGGTCGCGCAAGGGATCGTGGGCTATGATCCGGTGGCGAACGGGCAGGTCACGGCCGACGAGATCAGCAAGTGCGAGCGGGATGGCGCGCTCAGGCTTCACCTGCTGCCCAACGCGACGCCGGCGCAGAAGCGGCCGCGGGGCGCGCGTTATACGCCGGTCGCCAAGCGCAACGACCGGCCGGACGCGATCGCTTTCCTGCTGCGCAACTTCCCGCAGCTGAGCGAGGCGCAGGTGGTCAAGCTGCTGGGAACGACCAAGGACACGATCCAGAAGGTGCGCGACCGGCAGCACTGGAACTCGGCCAACATCAAGCCGCGCGATCCGGTGATTCTCGGCCTCTGCACGCAAACCGACCTGAACGCGTCGGTGCAGGCGGCCAACGAGCGCCTGACGCGCGAAGGCCGGCACGTGCCGGCGCCGCCGCCGCCGGAAGCGGACGAGGAAGCCGCCTGACAGCGTTGCCGGCCGGGCGGCCTGGTCCGGTCAGTCCTTGCCGGCCTTGAGGCGTTCGAGTTCGTCCTTCAGGCGCAGCTTCTCGGCCTTGAGGCGGGCGAGTTCCTCCGCGTCCGGGGCCGGCCGGTGGTCTTCGTTGAAGATGCGTTTTTCGAGGGTGCGATGGCGAGCCGTGAGGGCTTCGATCCGACCTTGCATACTCATGCGCGCGGCATCCTCCATGCTAAACGGGCAGGGTAGGCACTTGCCGCCCGGCAAGACGAGTCTTTTGAGGAGGACGGATGCTCACGGACCGCGACTCGCTGCTTCGGAAGCTTCACGAACTGCGCAGCGAGCATCGCGACCTGGACACCGTGATCGGGCGGCTGGCGGACCAGCCGCTCGACCAGCTGCAGATCCAACGGCTGAAGAAGCGCAAGCTGCTGCTCAAGGACGAGATCTCGTGGCTGGAGAGCCGGCTGATCCCGGACAGCATCGCCTGAGATGACGTCCCTGGTGGGGCTGATCATGGGCAGCCAGTCGGACTGGACGACGATGGCCAAGACGGCCGAGCTGCTGGAGGCGCTGGGGGTGCCGCACGAGGTGCGGATCGTCTCGGCGCATCGCACGCCCGACCGGTTGGCGGCGTATGCGAAGCAGGCCGCCGGGCGAGGATTGAAGGTCATCGTGGCGGGCGCGGGCGGGGCTGCGCATCTGCCGGGCATGTGCGCGGCATGGACCAGCCTGCCGGTGCTGGGCGTGCCGATCGAAGGGCGGACGCTGCGGGGCGTCGATAGCCTGCTGTCGATCGTGCAGATGCCGGCGGGCGTGCCGGTGGGCACGCTGACGATCGGCGAGGCGGGGGCGGTGAACGCTGCCTTGATGGCGGCGTCGATCCTGGCGCTGTCCGACGCGGCACTGGCGCAACGCGTGGCGGCGTGGCGGGAGGAGCGGACGCGGACGGTGGCGGAGACGCCGGCTTGAGCCCTGCGCCGCCGGGGCCGCCACGCCCGGACTGGGCCCTGGGGCCGGGCTCGACGATCGGCATCGTCCGTGGCGGCCAGCTCGGGCGGATGCTGGCGATGGCGGCGGCACGGCTCGGCTACCGG
>CAXUBM010000118.1:0-4455 GCA_964249235.1 uncultured Acetobacteraceae bacterium
CAATTGTCGCCGAGGCTCTCGAAGCCGCCGACCAGCGCCCGGTCGCGCTCGGCATAGACGGGAGCGGGAGCGTGCGGGAGAGGCGGCGGCGGCGGCGCGGGTTCGGACCCGCCGGGCGCGCGCTCGCGGATCAGCATGGGCGGGCCGACGGGGATCGCGTTCATGTCGGCGTTGGCGAGCAGGACCATCAGGCGGGCCTCGTTGAGGCCGTCGGGGACACCGGGCTCGGCGCCGTCGAGGCGGTGCTCGAGGCGGAAACGGGCGTTGCGGGCCTTCTCGCCGTAGCTCTCGACGAGGCCCTCGCTGGGACGGTGGAGTTCGGGTATGTCGACGGTGCGGCCGGGGGAGCCGGGTATGACGAGGTTCATGGCCTGGACCGGAGCGCTGGAGACATACCAGCCCTCGAGGCGCAGGAGGCGTTCGTCGGACCTTTCGACGAGGTGGAAGGCCTCGATGGCGTAGGCGGCGTCGCACATCCGGACCAAGCTGCTCTCCCACGCAGGATGTTCGGCTCGGGTCGTAGACGGTTTCCGCGTTCGCGGCGAGCGGAGCGGGCCTGCAAGCGCTGGCGGTCGCGGCAGGACGCGGGCAGAGTTGGCGGCATGGGGTTTGCTCGCCCGGTGCGGCAACCGATCGGAACCACCGTCATGCGCTTTGTTCTGTGTCTCGCGACGCTGCTTTGGACGCTGCCGGGGGTCGCGGCGGCGGACCCGCTGCGGATCGGTGTCGAAGCGGACAACGCGCCGTTCGAAAGCATGGGTCCGGACGGGGCGGTGCACGGCTTCGACATCGATCTCGCGAACGCGATGTGCCGGCAGGCGAAGCTGCAATGCCGGTGGGTGAACATGGATTTCGACGGCATGATCGCCGCACTGAACGACCACCGGATCGACGCGGTGATGTCGGAGATGTCGGTCACCCCGGAGCGGGCCAAGCGGGTGCTGTTCACCGATCCGGTGACGAGCACGGGAGCGGTGCTGGTGGTGGCGAAGGGGTCGGGGATCACCGACGACGCCAGGACGCTGAAGGGCAAGACGGTGGGCGTGCAGAGCGGCACCACGCATGAGCACTATGCGAAGTCGGTGCTGGCGCCGGCCGCGGAGGTGCAGGTCTACCAGAGCCAGTTGCAGGCGTTCCAGGACCTCACCGCGGGGCGGATCGACGCGACGCTGTGCGACGAGGGCGCCGCCTACGACTGGATCAAGAGCAATGGCGGCTACCAGATGGCGGGGCCGCCGATCGTCGATCCGGCGGTGTTCGGAACCGGGACGGCGATGGCGCTGCGGTCGGGCGACACCGCGATGGCGGCGACGATGAATGCGGCGCTCAAGGCGGTGATCGCGGACGGAACCTACGCCAGGATCAACAAGGACTATTTCCCGTTCTCGGTGGCGCCGCACGCCTGAGGCGCCGATGCTCGAGGGTTATGGACCGCAGTTGCTGGTGGGCGCGGCGGTCACGCTCGAGGTGGCGTTCGGGGCGTGCGCGCTGGGACTGGTTTTGGGACTGGCGGGCGGGATCGCGTCGCTGTCGGCACGGACGGGCGTGCGCGGGGTGGCGCGGTTCGCGAGCTTCGTGCTGCGCGGGGTGCCGGAATTCGTGATCCTGCTGGTATGTTTCTTCGCGCTGACCGGGTTCCTGTTCCGGGTCACGGGCGGCGCGGTCGAGGTCAGTCCCTTCGTGGCCTCGGTGGTCGCACTCGGGCTGACGTTCGGGGCGTATGCGTCGGAGGCGTTCCGCGGCGCGTTCGCGAGCGTGCCGCACGGGCAGATGGAGGCCGCCTCGGCGCTGGGACTGTCGACGCGGGACGCGTTCGCGCGGGTGCGGCTGCCGCAGGCGCTCAGGCTGGCGGTGCCGAGCCTGTCGAACCAGTGGCAAGCGCTTCTGAAGGACACCTCGCTGGTCTCGGTGATCGGTTTGGGAGACCTGATGCGCCGCGCCGACTCGGCGGGGCAGGCGACGAGCCGGCCGTTCGACTTCTTCCTGGCGGCGGCTTCGATCTATTTCGTCTTCCTGCTGGCGTCGCAGCCGTTGTTCGCGGCGCTGGAGCGTCGGCTGCGGCGATGAGCCTCTGGGACGGACTGGTGGTGACGCTGGAGCTGCTGGCGGTCTCGAGCGTGTTCGGGCTGACGATCGCGCTGCTCGTGGCGGCGGCGCGACTGTCGGGAGCGCGGGTGCTGGCGTGGCCGGCGATCGCCTACGCCTCGGTGCTGCGGGGCACGCCGCTGCTGGTGCAGATCTACCTCATCTATTACGGGCTGGCGCAGTTCGCCTCGGTACGGCATTCGGTGCTGTGGCCGGTGCTTCGGCATGCCTGGCCGTGCGCGCTGATCGCGTTCTCGGTGAACATGGGAGCGTACGCGTCGGAGGTGGTGCGGGCGGCGATCCTGGCGGTGCCGGCAGGCGAGCGGGAAGCAGCGTCGGCGCTGGGGTTGTCACGATGGCAGGTGGCGCGAGCGGTGACGTGGCCGCGCGCATTGCGGATCGGCTTGCCGGCGCTCGTCAACGAGGTGCTGGTCCAGCTCAAGGCGACGTCGCTGGCGAGCACGGTGACGGTGCTGGATCTGACCGGGGTGGCGCGGCGGTTGTCGGCAGCGAGCTTCACGACGACGCCGCTGGTCGAGGCTGGGTTGATCTATGCGGCCTTGGCCCTGCTGATCGGGGGAGCGGCGCATGTGTTGGAGCGCACGCTGGCGCTGCCGGGCAACCGCGCTCGGCGTGCCACGTCATAGAGGCCTTCAGGATGGGAGGTGGGGCGATGGCCACCGACGGGACGATGCCGACACGCAAGCTCGGGGCGGGGCTCGCCGTGGGCGCGATTGGGCTCGGCTGCATGGGTATGTCGGCGGTCTATGGCGGGCGCGAGGAGCAGGAGTCGGTGGCGACCCTGCAGCGCGCGGTCGAGCGCGGCGTGACGCTGATCGACTCGGCCGACATGTATGGCAACGGCGCCAACGAGGAGCTGGTGGGCCGCGTGCTGCGCGGGCTCGGTGCGAAGCGCGACGGGCTGACGCTGGCGACGAAGTTCGGCAACACCTGGAACGCGCGCGGCGAGCGCGGACCCGTCAATGGCCGGCCGGACTATGTGCGGCAGGCGGCCGATGCGAGCCTCAAGCGGCTCGGGCTCGATCACATCGACCTCTACTATCAGCATCGCGTCGATGCGAACGTGCCCATCGAGGACACGGTGGGGGCGATGGCGGAGCTCGTGGCCGCGGGCAAGGTGCGCTTTCTCGGGCTGTCGGAGGCGGGACCGGCGACGATCAGGCGCGCGGCCGCGGTGCATCCGATCGCGGCGCTGCAGACCGAGTATTCGCTCTGGAGCCGGGAGCCGGAGGAGGAGATCCTCGATGTCTGCCGTGAGCTGGGGATCGGCTTCGTGCCGTACTCGCCGCTCGGGCGCGGATTCCTGACCGGACAGATCACCAGGCTGGATGATCTGGAGCCGGACGACTGGCGGCGTCAGAACCCGCGTTTCCAGGGCGAGAACTTCGATCGCAACCTGGCGCTGGTCGACGAGGTCAAGGCGATGGCGGCACGCAAAGGGTGCACGCCGGCACAGCTCGCACTGGCCTGGGTGCTGGCGCAGGGCGACGACATCGTGCCTATCCCGGGGACGAAGCGGCGAGCCTATCTCGAGGACAATCTCGGGGCGCTGGACGTCCGGCTCGCGGCAGAGGAACTGGAGGAGATCGACCACATCCTGCCGGCGAGCGCGTTCGCGGGGACGCGTTATCCGGAGGCGGGGATGAAAGCGGTCAACCTGTAACGCCAGGCTCCGCCTGGGGTTTCCGCCCTGGCGGGGCTCGGGGCAGAGCCCCGACCTTATTCAGCTTCCAGCATCGGGCGTGGGGATGTTCGGTCATAGTCAATCGGTCTCAACGATGTCTGGGTGGGAGCATGGGAACGACCTCGATCCTGACGGGTGTGGCGTGTCTTGGCTTCGCCGGCACGGCGCTGGCGCGCGAACCGGCTCACTCGATGCTGGTCCGATTTTCCGATGGCACGGTCGAGCAGATCACTGATGCGGGCGCGGTGGCGCCCCGGTTGGTCTATCGGCCGCAGATCATGTCGCCGTTCGCGGCGCTCGACCGCATCGCGGCGATGATGGACGCGCAGATGGCGGACATGATGCGTGAGGCGGCGACGCTGTCGGTCACCGCCGGCGCAGTTCGACTCTGGCGCCGCGGTCTGCATCCGATCGGTGCGCATCGTCTCTAACGGTGGCCGACCGGAGGTGACGAGTACCACCACAGGGCAGTGCGGCGCGGGCGACGGCGCCGCACCGGCTTCGCTGCCGGTCAGGCCGAGACCGCCCGCGGGCACGATCCTGGCGAGGAACCAAGGGCGGCCGGACCTGGTCGAGGTCGCTTCGCTCTGAGGCGCGGGGCCGGGGCAGCGGGCCGGGGCGCGGGGGGTTTGCGGTTTTGGTGTGGTGGGTGTGGCCCCCGCCGG
>CAXUBM010000118.1:4465-6341 GCA_964249235.1 uncultured Acetobacteraceae bacterium
GGCCCGGCTACGCGGCCGGGCCCTCGCTGTCTAGCCGTTGTTGCTGTCGTCGTTGTCGCCGCCGCTGCCGTCTTGGGCGGCGGGCGGGGTCACGGCGACGAAGAGCATCTGGCCGTCGCGCATGATGCGCATGGCGATGGTCGAATTGCTCTGCATCGCCTTGTGCAGGGCGGTTGCCGCCTGGTTCGGCGAGGCGATGGCTTGATTGCCCACCGCGACGACGACGTCGCCGGCCTGCAAACCGGCTTGGTCGGCCTGCGAGCCGGGGGTGACCTCCTTGACGACGGCGCCGTGGGCACCTTCGTCCAGACCGAGTTGCTGGCGCAGGTCAGAGGTCAGCGGGGCGAGCGCCAGGCCGAAGCTCTGCTGGGCCTGCTGGGCGGAGCCAGCGGCACTGCTGCCGAGGCGCGCGATGCTCACGTCGATGGTGGCGGACTTGCCGTCGCGCACGTAGTCGATGTGGGCGTTGCTGTTGGGCTTGATCTCGGCGATGTCGATGGCGAGCTCGCGCGGCGAGCCGACATGGGTGCCGTTGACGGCGGTGATCACGTCGCCCGGCTTGAGCGTGGAGTGGCTGGCCGGGCTGTTGTCCTGGATGCTGGCGATCAGGGCACCGCGCTCGTCGCCGGAGCCGGCCGGCATGTTGAGCGCCTTGGCCATGGCGGCGGTCACCGGCTGTGCCTCGACGCCAAGATAGCCGCGGGTGACGTGGCCGGTGGTCTCGATCTGGTCGACGATGTTCTTGACCAGGTTCGAGGGTATGGCGAAGCCGATGCCGATCGAGCCACCCGAGGGAGACAGGATGGCGGTGTTGACGCCGACCACCTTGCCGTCCTGAGTGAAGAGCGGGCCGCCCGAGTTGCCGCGATTGATCGGCGCGTCGATCTGGATGAAATTGTCGTAGTTGCCTTCGCCGATGTCGCGACCGCGGGCGGAGACGATGCCGGCGGTCACCGTGCCGCCGAGGCCGAACGGGTTGCCGACGGCGACCACCCACTGGCCGGGCTCGACGTCGTCGGAGTTGCCGAGCTGGATGAAGGGCAGCTTGTTGGAAGACTTGACGTGCAGCACCGCGATGTCGGTGCGCGGGTCGGTGCCGACCACCTTGGCCGGGAGCGTGGTGCCGTCGGAGAGGGTCACGGTAATGGAACTGGCGCCTTTGACGACGTGATTGTTGGTCACGATGGTGCCGTTGGCGTCGATGATGAAGCCGGAACCCTTGGCCTCCATCGTCCGGTGCTGCTGCTGCTGCGGTGCCATGCCGAAGGGGAACGGAAAGGGGAACGGCATCTGGCCGCCGCCGCCGCCTTCGCCGCCCTCGCCGCCTTCGTCGTCACCCTGGCCGTCCTTGATGATGGAGGTGATCGACACGACGGCCGGCTTGACCTGCTTGACCAGGCCGGAGAAGTCGGGGAGCCGCTCGCTCGGGCCCTGCGGCTGGATCGCCTGTGCGTGGGCCGCAGTGACGGGTGTGAACTCGGCGACGGCGCCGCCGGCGGCGAAGGCGACCAGGGCGGTGGCGCCAAGAAGGGCGGGCGCGAGGCGGCGGGACTTGCGGGCGGTATCGGTGTTGTGCGGGTGCATCGGCATCATGGTTGTCCGTGGTGAGCGTTAACGACTGGATTAGAGGATCGGTGCCGTCAGGGCGTTTGCGCGGACGTGAAGGCTACGTCACGTTCGTAAGGTTTCGTTGATCAGCGCAGGGCGGCGAAGAAGTGGCGAAGCAGGCGAGCGCTGTCGGCTTCGCGAACGCCGCCGACGATCTCGGGGCGATGCAGGCAGGAGGGTTGGGCGAACAGGCGGGGTCCGTGCTCGACACCGCCCCCCTTGGGGTCGTAGGCCCCGAAGACGAGACGGCGGATACGGAAATGAACAC
>CAXUBM010000119.1:0-6292 GCA_964249235.1 uncultured Acetobacteraceae bacterium
AGTAGCGCCGCCGCCGCAAAGGCGAGGTGGCGCCTCATGCGGCGCCGACCGATCCCGTGGCCCGACGCGGTTCGACCGCGGCCTGCGGGCGCCCGGCGCGGCAGAGCAGGAAGACGCCCTGCTCGCCGAACAGGTTCGCGAGCCAGACGTGGCGTCGCCAGGGTGCCTGCCGCCCCGCCTCGTCCACCGCGAGCCATTGCTCGATCCGGCATCCCTCCTCGGCGGCCAGCGCGAAGAAGTCGAGGATCGTGCAGGGATGGATGTTCGGCGTTTCCCACCAGGGCCGCGCCCAGGTCGCGGTCATCGGCATGCGGCCGCGGCTCAGCAGCTGCCAGCGGAGCTGCCAATGGCCGAAATTCGGGAACGAGACGATCGCGTGACGGCCGATCCGGAGCATCTGGTGCAGCACCTCGCGCGGCCGTTCCACCGCCTGCAGCGTGCGCGACAGCACGACATAGTCGAACGCGCCGTCCCGGTAATGGCGGAGGTCGTGGTCGGCGTCGCCGTGCATCACGGGGAGGCCGCGGCCGACGGCGCGCGCCACCTCGTTCATGTCGATCTCGATGCCGCGCGCGTCGCAGCCGCGGTCGCGGACCAGCGTCTCGATCAGGCTGCCGTCGCCGCTGCCGATGTCGAGCACGCGAGCGCCCGGCTCGATCATGTCGGCGATCATCCGCTCGTCGAGACGCGGACCGCGACGGGGCGCGACCGCCTTCGATGCCATTCCTCTCAAGGGCCCGCACTCAAGATCGGGAACGGCCCGCGATGCCGGACAGAAACCCGGTCATGACGCCGTCGAGATCGGGCTCGTCGAGGAGAAAGGCGTCGTGCCCCTTGTCGCTCGTGATCTCGACGAAGGACACGTTGGCCCCCGCCCGGTTCAGCGCGTGCGCCAGCGCGCGCGCCTGCGCCGTCGGGAACAGCCAGTCGGACGAGAAGGACACGATGCAGAACCGCGTCCCGGTGCCGCGGAACGCGTCGTCGAGTTCGCCCCCGTGATCGGCGGCGAGGTCGAAATAGTCCATTGCGCGCGTGATCGTCAGATACGAGTTCGCGTCGAAGCGGCGGACGAACGAGCTGCCCTGGTGACGGAGGTAGGATTCCACCTCGAACATTTCGCCGAACAGCGAGAGCGGCGCGTCGGCGTTGTAGGGATCGCGCCGCAGCCGCCGGCCGAACTTCCGGGTGAGCGCGCTTTCCGACAGATAGGTGATGTGCGCCATCATCCGCGCGACCGCGAGGCCGCGCGCCGGCACCAGCCCGTGCGCCCAATAGCGGCCGCCATGCCAGTCCGGATCGGCGAAGATCGCCTGCCGGCTGACTTCGTTGAAGGCGATGTTCTGCGCCGAATGGTAGGACGCGCTCGCCACCGCGAGGCAGGCACCGACGCGGTCGGGCAGGCTTGCCGCCCATTCGAGCGCGATCATGCCGCCCATCGAGCCGCCGACCACCGCGCGCAGGCGCCCGATCCCGAGCGCGGTGACCAGCCTTTCCTGCGCGCGCACCATGTCGCGTACCGTGATCGGCGGGAAGTCGGTGCCCCAGGGCTCGCCCCTCTCGCCGTCGCGCGGGCTGGCGGGGCCGGTCGAGCCCATGCAGCCGCCGAGCACGTTGGCGCAGACGACGAAGAAGCGGTCGGTGTCGATCGGCCGGCCGGGTCCCACCATCCGGTCCCACCAGCCGTCCTTGCCGGTCACCGGGTGTCGCTCGGCGACATACTGGTCGCCGGTGAGCGCATGGCAGATCAGCACGGCGTTGGTGCCGTCGGCGTCGAGCGTGCCGTAGGTGCAATAGGCGATGTCGAGCGGCGCGAGATGGACGCCGCATTCGAGGTCGATGCCGTCGGCGACGCGAAGCCGCGTGTGGAGGAGGCGCTCGCCCTCGGGGTTCGCCGTCGCGTCGGCGGCGCGTTCGAGCGCCGCCATCCCGGACGTCGCCGCATCGGCCACATCGCCCGGTGCCGCGCCGGCAAGGTCGCACCGTGCCGTCCCGGCCGCTTCGAGGTCCGCCGTCACGGCCGTTGCGAGTTCTGCCGTCCCGGCAGGCCCGGGGTCTGCCGTTCCGGCGGGGGCGTCGTCCACTCCGTCCACCCTGTTGATCCCGGACTTGAGCGCCCTCCCTAGCGAACGGGCCGGCGGATGGAAAGCCGTGGCCCCTTGAGGCGGCGACCGAAGACCGATACGTTACAGAAACAATCAGACAGGGCGCCGGCTTCGGGCCGGGCAGAGCGGCATGGACGGGCAGGAGGCGTTTCTCGAGCGTACCGTCCCCGGCAGCCCGCCCGTGTCGGCGGAGGAGGCGCTCGTCCCGCTCCGGCGGTCGGGCCTGTTCGATGCGGCGTTCTATCGGCAGCACGACCCGGCCACCGTCGGCGACGACGACGACGCGCTGCGGCACTGGAGCGATCGCGGCTGGCGCGCCGGCTGGCGGCCGAACTTCTATTTCGACACCGCTTGGTACCTCGCCGAGAACGAGGACGTCCGCGCCGCGGGCACCGATCCGCTCCTCCACTACGCGTCCCGCGGCGAGCGGGAAGGGCGGCGGCCCTGCCTGATCTTCGATCCCGCCTGGTACGCCGCGCATCACGCGGTCGGCGAGGAGGAACTCGCGCTCGCCCATTTCCTCCGCAACCGGCGCTCCGGCACGGTGCGCGGCCTCGCGCTGTTCGACCCGGGCTTCTATCTCGACGCCTACCCCGACATCGCGTGCGCCGGCATGGACCCGCTCGAGCACTATCTCGTGCAGGGCTTCCGCGAAGGCCGGCGGCCGTTCGCGGCGTTCGACCCGTTCTTTTATCGCGATCGCTATCTCCGTGACTGGCCGGAGGTAAACCCGCTGCTCCACTATCTCGGGCCGGGACGCGTGAACGAGGCGCGGATCAGCCGTCCCGACGGCGAAACGACAACGGCGCGCGAGATCCGCCGCTTCACCCGCCCGGGTCCCGGCTTCGAGCTTCGCGAACCCCTCCCGGCGGACGCGGCGCGCCGTGCCCGGCTCCTCGCCTTCTACCTGCCGCAGTTCCACGCGACTGCCGAGAACGATCTCTGGTGGGGCGACGGCTTCACCGAATGGACCTCGATCGCGCGCGGCGTGCCGCGCTTCGCCGGCCACTGGCAGCCGCGTGTGCCGCGCGACCTCGGGCACTACCGGCTCGATGCCGCGCAGGCGCCCGGCGTGCTGCGGCAGCAGATCGCGCTCGCGCGCGACGCCGGCATCGAGGGGTTCGTCTTCTATTTCTACTGGTTCAGAAGCGTTTTGGGAAAGGTTTTATCCATATTAGCCAATACCTTAAAGTTTGTCGCCAAAGGCTAAGATAAACGCCTCTAAACGCTGGGGCTTCAATGGGGCTTCAACGTGAGGATTGATGTCTCGTAACAGCCGATGTCGGTCAGATCCCCACCGCGCTCGTAGGTCATCACGCTCGATCACGCCGGCCTCTTCGGGATGCCTGCACCAAAATGGGTCTGAACGACTTGTCTGCTCTGGCGCGGGCCCGGGTTGATCACGTCTTGGCTAGGACGCTCGGAGCAGCGGCCGCCAGGGTGGGGTAGCTCAAACCCAGGACGAAGGACCGCCCCCATTTGACTCGAGAATTTGCACGATCCTTTCGTGAGCCCCTTCTGCGAGGCCGAGACAGAAGGACACGTCTTGAACCAGGCCTACAAAGGCCACCAGAGAGCCGACCCCAAGGGCAGCGGCGGAGAGGTAATGCATTGCTTGCACCGTTCCGTAATCGCAACGTCTAGCCTGAGCCGGCCTGCCCTGTCCACCCGCTTAGGCAAGGGTGGGGTTCCTTGCGGGGCTGGAGGCCCTACGGTGACTGAGGCTTACTGCCCGTTCCGGGTCTCCCGATCGAAATTATGCCTCTGTGTCCACAAGACTAAGCCACTGAAACGACGGGCAAGCGGCCGCCGCGCAGCTCATGCAGCTTAAGCCGACGCTGGACCAGACCATCGAGAGTGGCGCGCCGGGTTTCCAAAGCTACATCGGCCAATTTGACCAGCTCTCGCAGCCGATCGACGCCAGCGGGCGTAGCAAGCCCGAACACCCCCGGCCATCGCTGGTCCGGGGCGCTCTTGATCTCTTTCGATTGTTGCGATTTTTCGGTCTGGCAAAGTGTGTCGACGGCCCGGGACGAGGCTCGACCCCATCGCTGCGAAGCCCGGGCGCTCCGGAAGACGGAACGATCGGGTCACTGCGGACACTCCTGAGCAATGCGCACCGGCGGCAGCTCGCCCTTCCAGCGTAGCGACCATGTCTTCTCCGGGCTGCCCGTCAGACGCCTCCGGCACGACCGCGCCGGGAAGCGAGGAGACCACTCGGAGCACGCTCGCAATTGCCTGTAGGATCCGGACGATGTCTGCACCGTAGGACGGAGCGTCGACGCCGTCGAAGGCTCCCTCGATCGGTTCGGCGAGTTCGTAAGCCGCCTCGAGCTGCAGAACCGCATCGGCGACGATGTTGCCGGAAGGCCGACGGCTAGCGCTGCTGGCGCGGCGTGGCGTTGCTTTCCGCGTGTATGGCAGCGGGCGGCTATGAAGATACTCCTGTAAGTGGGCGGCTTTACAGCGCTGCCTCAGGAAGCGCCTCGAACCCAGGCTTGGCGAACAAGAAGCCCTGAAAAAGATCGATGCCGATGTCGCGTAAGGCTGCGAGTTCAGCGAATGTCTCGACACCCTCAGCCACAACTTTGGTCGAAAGCGTCCTGCAGATCCCCACGATGCCGCTAACGACGGCGTGACGCCTGCCATCGCCGTTGATGCCTCGAATCAGTGACATGTCGATCTTGACCACGTCTGGTCGAGATCTAGCGAGCAGGGACAATCCGGAATGACCTGTTCCGAAATCGTCTAGAGCTGTCTGGAAGCTGTTGGAACGGTAGACCCGAAAGATGCTTTCCAAGTGATCGTAGTCGGTGATTTCTTCATTCTCGGTCAGCTCGAAGATAAGGCGGCTCACTGGGAACCGGTATTTCTTGGCAGCTGCCAAAGTTGCCCGGACACAGTTTTCCGGCCGATACATCGCTTTAGGAAGGAAGTTGATAGACAAGAATGCGTCGGTCTTCGTCAGCCCCAACCGGCTCGCCAATTCTATGGCCTTCGTCCGGCAGCTCTGGTCAAAAGCGTAACGGTTGTCGACCGTCACCTGACCTAGAACACTGGCAGCCGACTGTCCGGCCGGACCTCGGACAAGCGCCTCATAAGCGTAGACACGCTTGTTGCTCACGTCCACGACCGGCTGGAATGCCATGGTGAACGGGAATGGCGGGGCTATGCCCTCGGTGCAGGCACCGCAAACGTTCGCTCTTAAAGATACTTCCGAGAAGTGGTTCATGACTGCCGCCCCATGCTGCGACTAACGTTACTCCCCCGGAAACCCCTAACAAACATTATTACGGATGATGGTCCAGGCGGCAGTTAGACGTTCCACAATCTGCGCAGCTGCCCCGAGCTGGATCACCGCATCGGTAAGGGTCTCGGCCCTCCCGGCGAACGTGGTGGGCGCGGCGGCGATAGCCCGGCTTTGCTAGAACGGGTTCCGTTCATTCCGGCTCATACCCGGCTGCGGTGAAGTAGTTGGCGCATTCGTTGGGCGTGAAGCT
The DNA here is from genome assembly GCA_964249235.1 of uncultured Acetobacteraceae bacterium. Taxonomy (GTDB): domain Bacteria; phylum Pseudomonadota; class Alphaproteobacteria; order Acetobacterales; family Acetobacteraceae; genus CAXTPV01. The sequence goes on from CAXUBM010000119.1 coordinate 5,603, forward strand.
CGGGAGTGCGTCGCGGACGGTGTTCCAGAGATCATCGAGGGTGCGCGCGGCAGCCTTTCGCAGGGCTGCCTCTGGGCCCACTGGGGCCGTGCTCCCGAGCACGGCCCCGCTAGGATCGAGCCCTAACGGACGGCAGGCATGTGTGAAGAGGCCTGCGCCTCTTCGACAATGCCGGGCTGAATTGCGGTGCCCTCTCGAAACCCGAACGCCCAGGCGACGCGCTCCGGGCCCGCTCGCTCCGCTTTGGTCAGCACGCGCAGCCGTCGCCGGATCCCGCTCTCCGACAGGCGACACTCGCGGACACACTCGAGCCTATGGTCGTCCAGAAGCCTGCGAACCAGCTCCCGCTCCCCGCCCGTCCAGATCTCGCCCGACGGCAGTCGAAGCGCGATAGGCTTGCGTCGGTCGGTTGCGGAAACGAGTTTCTGGAACAGCTCCGCGTCGCTCGGACAGTTGGTCGCTCGCCCGGCGAGAGCCCGGTGCGTACGATGGATGATCGTCGACTTGGGTATGCCGGTCCGAGCGGCGAACTCCGCGGCTGTCAGTATTTCGCCAGTCGCCGGCCAACGAAGATCCAGCCGCTGGCAAGCGAGCCTCCCGCCCTGTCGCCGATCGAAGCCGATCTCGACGGGCGCTCCGGCGGCGTGGCGTGCGGCCCTGTGTAGCCTAGAACGCAGCGAGGCGATCGGT
>CAXUBM010000120.1:0-2055 GCA_964249235.1 uncultured Acetobacteraceae bacterium
GGACACCGCCCTCTCACGGCGGTAACAGGGGTTCGAATCCCCTACGGGACGCCAGTCGAAACCGTGACTTACGATGTCTCGCCGTCCCTGAGACGTCGGTGGCTTGGTGGGTGGTCCGGGTCGCCGTCCGGCGAAGATCGTGCGCAACGTCCGCCACTCGCCTTCGAAGCCACTGTGTCGAGCCTGATCGTGTGCGCTTCCGACGAATGGGTCGTCGTGGGCGGCGGCCGTCCCGAACCGACCGCGTTTCTTTTCCATGCCCGCCTGCATCGGCTCCTGCCTCGAGCACGCGCGGCGTTCTACACGCCTGTGGCGTTCGCGACCGCGCTGGCGATGCTCGAGGGCGAGCCCTTTGCTTGGGCGGGCGAGACCGCGCTGACGTTCTACGGTCGTACGATCGTGGACCCGGACGATGACGGCCGCGCCGCCCTCGACGGCGATGAGGGCGATCGGATCGCGGCGCCGATGGGAGATGCGGACGTGGTTCCTGCGCCGTCACGGCAGGGTGTTGATCGGACCCACGATCGCCAAAGCGTGGGAACCTCTAGTGCTGCGAGCGCGCCGCCGAGGTGCAGGGCCCGGCGCCGACCCTCGTGGTGGCCGAACGGGTCGGGACGCGGATAGCCAAGCGGTTCCGCCACGAGTTCCACGTCCGCAGAGGATCATGCGCAGTGTCACGCGCCTGCGCGCCCTGACATGCGCCCTCAACAGGATCAATGTTTTACTGCACTCTCCTGCACGTCTATGCAACCTTTTGGACCGGTGGGCTCGCTCGGCATCGCCGTTGGAGAACTTGATGGATTGGCAACGAGCGAGCGGCGACAGACCATCGGATCGGGTGCGTGTCCGGCGGACCGGCGCCCTGGCACTCCTCGTGGTGGCGGGCTGCGTCAACTACATGGACCGTTCCGCCGTCTCGGTCGCCAACGGCCCGATCCGGGACTCGCTCGGCCTCTCGCTCGGCGAGATGGGCCTGCTGCTGTCCTCCTTCGCTTGGGCCTATGGGCTGGCCCAGTTGCCGGCCGGCATGCTCGTCGACCGCTACGGTCCGCGTTTGACGCTGGGCGTCGGATTGGTGGTCTGGTCGCTCGCCCAGATGGGCAGCGCGTTCTCGCGCTCGCTGGCCGCCTTCGCCGCCGCGCGCGTGGCTCTGGGGTTGGGCGAGTCGCCCATGTATACCGGGGGCACACGCGTCTGCGCGGACTGGTATGCCGAGCACGAGCGGACGATGCCGGTTGCGGTCTTCAACGCGTCGGCGTCGCTCGGTCCGGCGATCGCGCCGGCGATCCTGACCGCGTTGATGGCCGCCTATGGCTGGCGGTCGATGTTCGTCGCCATCGGGGTGGCTGGTGTGCTGATCGCGCTCGCCTGGGCCGTTCTCTATCGCGGCCCGGCCAGCGCCGGTCTTTCGCCGGGCGAGCGGGCGAGTCTCGGCGGCTCGCCGGAGACGCCCGACCACGCGCCGTCGCCGTTTCGCGACGCCGGCCGGCTGCTGCGCCAGGGTACGCCCTGGGGCATGGCGCTGGGCTTCTCCGGCGTCATCTACATGACGTGGCTGTTCGCCACCTGGCTGCCCGGCTACCTGCAAACCCAGCGCCATCTGAGCGTGACCGCGGCCGGGCTGCTGAGCAGCATTCCGCTGGCCGCCGGCTTCGTCGGCGCGCTGGCCGGTGGCTCCGTCGCGACCCGTCTGGGCCGTTCCGGGCTCGACCCGCGCGCCGCCTGCCGCTGGCCGGTGGTCGTGGGCATGCTCGGGACCGCGGGCTTCACGGTCGCCGGGGCGTTGGCGCCGGGCACGGCCGCCGCCATCGCGCTGCTGTCGGGCGGCGTCCTGCTCGCCAATCTGGCCTCGAGCTGCGGCTGGGCGCTCGGCGCGGTGATGGCGCCACCCGAGCAGGTCGGCACCCTGGAGGCGATCCAGAATGTCGGCGGCTCGCTCGGCGGCGCGCTGGCGCCGCTGGTGACGGGTGTGGTGGTGCAGGTCTCGGGCTCGTTCCTGCCGGCGTTGTTCGGCGCCGCGGGCGTGTCGGTGTTCTCGGCGGGCGTCTATTGGCG
>CAXUBM010000120.1:2065-6270 GCA_964249235.1 uncultured Acetobacteraceae bacterium
TGTCCTGAGCCGACGGGCGCGGCAGCTGGACCAAGGATCATCATGACGCAACCGTTAGCTACGTCTTGTAGTCCTACTATCTCGGTGTCTTCGGCAGCGGACCGTCGGGTCGGCGGGCGGCGGTGCAGGCGGCCAAGCTGGGCCGGTCGGTGCTGGTGGTCGAGAAGGGGCGCCGCGTCGGGGGCGTGTCGGTGCACACCGGCACCATTCCCTCCAAGACGCTGCGCGAGACGGTGCTGAACCTGACCGGCTGGCGGGAGCGCGACTTCTACGGCCTCGGCTACCGGGTCAAGAAGGACATCGAGGCGCGCGACCTCGTCGCCCGCCTGCACAAGACGCTTGAGCATGAGGTCGAGACGCTCGAACATCAGTTCGCCCGCAACCGGATCGACACGCTTTCCGGCCTGGCGAGCTTCCTCGACCCGCATCGCATCCAGGTGCAGGTCGAGGCCGGCGAGACCAGGACCGTCGAGGCGTCGCGCACCGTGATCGCGGTCGGCACTCGTCCGCTGCGTCCGGCTCACATCCCGTTCGACGGCGAGACGATCCTGGACAGCGACGAATTGGTCGAGCTCAAGCACCTGCCGCGCAGCATGACCGTCGTCGGCGCCGGGGTGATCGGCGTCGAGTACGCGACCATCTTCAGCGCGCTCGACGTGCGCGTGACCCTGGTCGAGCCGCGACCCACCATCCTCGACTTCATCGACCGGGAACTGGTCGACGAGTTCATCCACCAGCTGCGCGATCGCGGCGTGAACTTCCGACTGGGTTCCAAGCTCCTGTCGGTGCAGGTGGAAGGCGACCAGCCGGTCGCGATCCTGGAGGGTGGCCGCCGGGTGCGTTCCGAAACACTTCTCTTCGCGGCCGGCCGGGTGGGCGCGACCGACAGCCTCGACCTCGCGGCGTGCGGGCTGGCGAGCGACGCGCGCGGACGGCTGGCCGTCGATCCGCGCTCGTTCCAGACCGCGGTGCCGCACATCTACGCGACGGGCGACGTGATCGGCTTTCCGAGCCTCGCCTCGACCTCGCTGGAGCAGGGACGCATCGCCGCCTGCCACGCCTTCGGCGAACCGCTGCCGCCGGCACCGGAGTTCTTCCCCTACGGCATCTACTCGGTGCCGGAGATGTCGACGGTCGGACTGAGCGAGGAGCAGGTGCGCGCGACGGGCACGCCGTACGAGTGCGGGATCGCGCGGTTTCGCGAGACGTCGCGCGGCCACATCATGGGGTTGAACGGCGGCCTGCTGAAGATGATCATCGCCATCGACACGCGCCGGCTGCTCGGCATCCACATCGTCGGCGAAGGGGCGACCGAACTCGTTCATATCGGGCAGGCGGTTCTCAATCTCGGCGGCACGCTGGACTACTTCATCGAGAACACGTTCAATTATCCGACGCTCGCCGAAGCCTACAAGATCGCGGCGCTCGACGCCTGGAACAGGATCACGCCGCGCCGCAACGCGGTCGAGGAGATCGCGCCGATCTGAACCTGGGCGGGCCAGAGCGCGAAACGTTCGGCTCCTGCGCAGGTCCAGGCGCACGCAAAAAATCATCACTAGGGCGCCGCGATCAGCGTAGCGGGATGGTTGCTGGCACGGCTAGTCTGACGTCAAAACACCGCCATCGCGCGGAAGAGGGATGGCTTCGTCATGGATTGCGACACCGCGTGTGTCAGTCGGTCGCGTGCGACCCCGTCCCGGCCCGACCTGGAAGTGGTCGATGTCGGGGGCGGACAGTCGTTCCTGGTCGTCACGCACGGCTATCCGTTCCGGACGGTGCGCTGGCACTTCCATCCGGAATACGAGATCCATCTCGTCATCGAGAAGAGCGGGCGTTTGCTGGTCGGCGACCATATCGGGCCGTTCGGGCCGGGCAATCTGATCATGACCGGGCCCAATCTGCCGCACAACTGGATCGCCGATACCGAGCGGCCGGTGGGCACCTTCAATTGCTATGCACAATTCACCGACGAGTTCATCCGCGGGTGCGTGTCGCTGTTTCCCGAACTCGCTGGGGTCGAGGCGTTGCTCGGGCAAGCGCGGCGCGGGGTGCAGTTTCCGGTGGCCACCGGAGAGGCGGCGCGGCCGATCATGGCGGCGTTGCTGGTCGCGCGCGGGTGCGAGCGGATCGCCTTGTTCATGCGGCTGATGGGGCTGCTCTGTTCGGTGACCGAAAGGCAGTTGCTGGCGAGCGACGGATATGAGCCGGAACCTTCGGTCTACATGACCGAGCCGATCAATCACGTGCTGGCGCATATCAGGCGCAATCTGACGGCGCAGCTGCGGGAGAGCGAGCTGGCGGCGCTTTGCGGCTGCTCGACGAGCGCGTTCTCGCGGCGGTTCAGGCGGCATACGGGGCTGGCGTTCGTGCAGTTCGTCAACCGACTGCGGATCCACCACGCCTGCGGGCTGCTGTCGCGTGACGCCGAAGCGCGGATCATCGACGTCTGCTACCAGAGCGGGTTCAACAATCTGTCGAACTTCAATCGGCAGTTCCTGTCGCAGAAGAAGGTGACGCCGAGTGCCTACCGCACCAGCCAGCGGAGCATCGCGCCGCCGCCGGTCGTGTCGCAGTTGGCAACGAAGATGAAGGAAGGCGCGATCCGATGAACGAGGAAATGCGATGGTCGGGCGACGTGCTCTCCGGTCGCAGCCTCGGACCGGGCGAGTCGGTGGCCGAGAATGTCGGCTTCGGGGTGCCCGGCGGCGCGGAGGGACTGTTCGGAGCCGGCACGCGGCGTAAGGTTCGCAGGCTGCCCCGCGGCCCGCTGGCGACGCGTCCCCAGACCGTTGATGGCGGTCCAGGGGCCCGGCCCCTGGCGGGGTGTCGGGGGCGGAGCCCACGAGGAGGCCACCATGCTGCTCAATGCTTTCGCGATGAACTGTGTCGGCCACCAGTCGGCGGGGTTGTGGACGCATCCTCGAGACCGGTCGGTCGACTACACGGCGCTCGAGCATTGGATGGGGCTGGCCCGGCTGCTGGAACGCGGGTTGTTCGACGGGGTGTTCCTCGCCGACGTTCTGGGGCCGTATGACGTGTTCGGGGGAAATCCGGACGCGGCGGTGCGGGCCGGGGCGCAGGTGCCGGTGGGAGACCCGCTGCTGCTGGTGCCGGCGATGGCCGCGGTGACGTCGCATCTGGGGTTCGGGGTGACGGTGTCGGCGACCTACGAGCCGGCGTTCCTGCTGGCCCGACGGTTCTCGACGCTCGACCACCTCACGCGCGGGCGGATCGGCTGGAACATCGTGACGTCGTATCTCGACAGCGCGGCGCGGGCGGCCGGACGCGAGCGGCAGATCGCGCATGACGCTCGCTACGCGTTGGCCGAGGATGTGATGGATCTCCTCTACAAGCTCTGGGAGGGAAGTTGGGCGGACGACGCGGTGGTGGTGGATCGGCCGCGCGGCGTCTATGCCGAACCGTCGCGCGTGCGGATGGTGCGGCATGAGCGGCCGGCGTTCGAGGGGATGCATCTGTGCGCGCCGTCGCCGCAGCGGACGCCGGTGCTCTATCAGGCGGGCAGCTCGACGGCGGGGCGGGCGTTCGGGGCGCGGCACGCGGAATGCGTGTTCGTTTCGGGACCGACGAGGGCGGTGATCGCGCCGCGGGTGCGGGCGATCAGGGAGGCGGTGGCGGCGCAAGGACGGGAGGTGCGGATCTTCGCCCTGCTGACGGCGATCGTGGGGGAAACGGACGCGCAAGCGGCGGACCTGCTGGCGTCGTATCGGGCGCAGGCGAGCGAGGAAGGGACGCTGGCGCTGCTGTCGGGCTGGACGGGGGTGGATTTTGCGGGTCTGCGCCTGGACGATGAAGTGCGGCATGTCGAGAACGATGCCGGACGGGCGGCGCTGGAGAATTTCACCCGCGCCGATCCGGCCCGGCGGTGGACGGTGCGCGAGGTGGTGGCGCATGCGTCGATCGGCGGGGCGGGGCCAGTGGTGGCGGGGAGCGCGTCCACGGTGTCGGACGCGCTCGCGCAGTGGTCGGAGGAGACGGGAGTGGACGGGTTCAACTTGAGTTACGGGGTGATGCCGGACGACTTCGTCGCCGTGGTGGAGAGACTTGTGCCCTCGCTGCAGGATCGGGGCGATTACAAGACGGCGTACCGGGAGGGAACGTTGCGGGAGAAGCTGTTCTCGGGCGGGGCACGGCTGCAGGCGCCGCACCCGGCGGCGGCGGCGCGGTTGTGATCAGGGTTTCGGCTG
>CAXUBM010000121.1:0-6243 GCA_964249235.1 uncultured Acetobacteraceae bacterium
GCCCGCCGCGGCACTCCGCGCGAGTTTGCGCACGCTCGCAGACGATCTCGCGGCGGCGGTGCGGACCGGGGGCGAGGACGCGGCTCTCCTCGCCCCGCTCTCGGCGGCCGCGTCAGGGCTGGCCCAAGCGCCCGACGCCCTCCTACTCGCCACCAACCATGACCTGACCGAATTCCTGCCTGCCCAGTTGGATGCGATCCGACTCGGATTATCGGCACACCGTGTCTCGATCACTGACGTGCCCGACACGATCCGGCACGACTGGCTGCTTCCCGACGGACGCGCCCATGTCGAGGTGTTGCCTCGGCACAACGTGAAGGGAAGCAGAGGCCTGCACCGGTTCGTGACCGAGATCCGCACGGTCTTCCCCGACGTTTCGGGCTCGGCGGTAACGATCGTGGCGAGTGCGGCCACCATCACTCACGCGTTCCGTTTCGCGGCGATCTGGGCGCTCGTCGCCATCGCCGCAATTCTGTCGCTGACTCTCCGGCGCGTCGCCGACATCCTGCTCGTGCTGGCGCCGCTGCTGCTCTCCGCGCTGCTTACCGGCCTCGCCGCGGTGCTGCTGCCGCTGCCGTTCAATTTCGCCAATATCATTGCCCTGCCATTGCTGCTGGGCGTCGGCGTCTCGTTCAACATCTACTTCGTCATGAATTGGCGCGCCGGCGAGGACCGACCGCTCGCCTCCCCGTCCGCGCGAGCGGTGCTGTTCTCGGCGTTGACCACGGGCACCGCATTTGGGTCGCTCGCCCTCTCGCACCATCCCGGCACGGCTAGCATGGGCAAGCTGCTGCTGCTCAGTCTCGGCTGCACGCTCGTCGCGACCTTCCTGTTTCTGCCGGCGCTGCTCGCCACGATAGAGCGCGACGTCGCTGGCGATCGCAGATGAACCGTTCTGGCGAAGCCGCAGGCGACAGAAGAGCAAAGCAGGGCGGCGGTCGATCCGCGGCGGGGCAGGCGGACCGGGCGACCGACCGCTTTGCGTCGCATCCCGGTCGTTCCACAGCCGCGCACGGTGTCCGGAAAGCAGTCGTGCGCCCTTGGCTCGGTCGCGCGCCGTCTACCAAATCCTGTTCGTGCTGCGGACCGGCATCCAGAAGGTTCGGGCGGAGCGCAGCGATGGGCTTGTACGCTCCGTCACCTTTGTCACGACCACAATGGCGATCACGAGGTTCGGGGCAAGGTTCGTCGACGCAAGCGGCGAGTGCGATCTAGCCTAATCGCCCGCGCGTCGACCCGCTACGGCAATCATGGCTTTGCCAAACTGGGGACGCTGGGCACGCGCTTCGGCGGGATCGGCCCCGACGCCAGCCTGAAGGCGGAGGACTGGACCGCCGCCATTCGCAAGGGCAGGCGCGAGGGCGTCGCGCCGCTGTTCAAGGACACCTCGCTGGTCACCCGCGTTCCACTGGCGAGCCGCGTGTGTATCGGTTCGTCGGCTCGGAGGGCAGCGCCGCAATCCAGGTTGACGGGACGTTACAAGTCAACAACGGGCATGCTCTTCGCGCCGTTGCGTTACAAGGCTTGGGTATCATCCCCCAGCCCGAAATCCTGGTTGCCGCCTTGGTTGAGGTCCCCGAAGCAGACATGCGTCTATCAGCCGTTCAGGGCCCGGTTTGGTGGATTGCAGACCTACGCTGGCATGGCGTCGTTCTCGATTCTGACCGGGTCGGTTTCGCTTCCGAGGGCGACAGGCATCCGCTCTCTCAGGCCACGCAGATGCCGGGCACGGCCATCTTGCGGAACAGGTGCGGGCTGACCGTCGCGCTTTCCGGATAGGCGCCGAGGCGTGCCTGGAACTCCGGGCTGGCGAAGGCTGCCCGGAAATGTGCTGTCGTCTCCCAAACGGCGTAGTTCAGGAAAGTGCCGCTGCCCGCGATGCCGCGGTGGAGCTGGGTTGAGATGAAGCCCGGCTGACCTTTCATGAGGGCTGCGTCGCCGGCCCAGGCAGCCACCAGCCGGTCCGCGTCCTCGACCGGGACGTTGAAGGTGTTGACCAGGATCACTGGGCCGCCGTCATCTTCCAGCTGGTCGGCAAGCGTCACGGCCGCATCCATCTCGGCAAACTTCGGCATGTCAGACTCCTTCGAGGGCGGATCGCGTCGGGGTTTCGGCGGGCGTCGCGGCGCCGGCGCGCAGGCGCTGTTGCAGTTCACGCAGGAGATCACCCGCCGCCTCGATGCTCTCGGGCGAAAGGCCGATCGCGAGGGCATCCGCCCAGCCTTCCTGGCGCGCCATCGCGGCCCGGTAGGCGGCCTCGCCTCCGTCGGTCATCACCACCAGCATCGCGCGGCGGTGATGCGGGTTGGTGAGGAGGCTGAGGAGGCCGTCACTGCGCATCTCGTCCACCAACCTCTGCACCGCCTGCCTGGTCAGGCCCATGTTGCGGGCGAGATGCGCCACAGGGAGCGGCACGGGCGAGAGGGCGATGGCCCCCAGCACCTGCCATCGGGCGCTGCTCAGTCCCAGGTCGCCGACCAGCGCGTCTCCCGCGGCGAGCAGGTCACCGTTCAACCGGAATACCTCCAGGACCAGGCGGGTCAGGGCCTCGCGGAGCCGGTGATCCTGCAGTTCAGCGGCGGCCAGGGTCTGCATGATGCGGCAACCATCGATGATCGGATCGCATCCTGCGATCTTGACATCATGCTGTCAATCTGACAGATGTCGGGCGTGAACGGAAGATCAACCGATGCTCCGGGTCGGGCAGTCGACGAGGATGCAAGGCGACGTGTCCGACGTCGTGTTGCCCCGAGGCCGGAAGCTAAGAACGAGGCCTGCTCGCGCCTGCCACTCCGCGTCCGATCAGTCCACCGACGCCCAGGCGGCAATCTCCTCGGCGAATGTCCGGTAGGTCCGCAACGGTCGCCCCAGGATCGCCACGAGCCGGTCGGCAGCGCCCGGCGCGCCGAGCACGCCGTCTCGCACCATCGCGCGGAAGATCATCGCCAGGCTGTATGCGTCCGCTGACGTCATCACCGCACGGAACGCCCGCTGCACGGCTTCCAGATCGTCCCCTTCGTACGTGACCGTCTCGCCCAGAACGTCCGACCACAGGCGTACGATGCTGTTCCCGGTGAATGCTTCCGGTCCCACAAGGTCGATCGTTTCCGTCGGCAGCGGGTCGCGAGATTGCTCGCGCCGCAGCAACTCGAGCGCGGCGACTTCGGCCACATCGCGACCATCGATCATCGTGATGCCGATTCCGCCGACCGGTGTGGCGTAGGTGTGTCGGGACGTGATGGCGTCCCTCAGCACGGCATCGTTCTGGAACAGGGCATTGGGACGCAGGATCGTGGCCGGAAGGTCCCGCCGCGCGATCGTTGCCTCGGCGGCCAGCTTGGCGGCCGCGCGCGGGGAGTGGGCGAAGCGGTCGGCGCCCAGCATCGAGAGATAAACGATGCGCTCGATCCCCGCTTCCTCGATCAAGGCGAGGGTGACCAGCGCTCGCGTGAGCTCGTCCGCCACCGCCGGATGCAGCACGAACACGGTGCTGACCGAGCGCAGTTGGGCACGCATGAAGTCGACGTCGAGCACGTCGCCGGTCACCCGCTCGACGCCCGGAGGCATGGTCGCGGGCCGAGGTTTGGTGCCCAGCACGCGCACGGAGGCGCCACGCCGGGCGAGTTCCGCGACCACGAGCGAACCGATCTGCCCCGTTCCGCCGATTGCCAGGATTGTCACGCCACCGCTCCCCTCGTTGTTGCCCACCACAGATCAGGTGGCCTGGCAATGGATCGAAGGCGCCGATATGGAACAGGGCGTCTCGCTGGTGGAACAGGGATGGACCTGCTCGCGCTTGCCGATGTCGACCTCGTCGCGACCCACGGCGGCTTCAGCCAGGCGAGTCGAGTGGGCAGCCGGCCCAAGGCGACCTTGGCGCGAAGCGTGGGCGAACTGGAGGCCACCCTAGGCGTCCGCCTGCTCGAGCGCAGTCCGCGCGGCCTGCGGCTCACGGAGGCGGGGGTGCGGCTGCAAGCCCGGGTCGTCGCCGCCCCCGGCATGCCGAGCCCGGGCGAGGGGGACGGTGGTCCGCGCCCGCTGCCGGCGATCGTGCACGTGCTGCCCAGGGCAGGTGCCGTCTGGACCGTGTGCGAGGGCGACCGCATCCTGAAGTTCTTTCCCCGACCCGTGCTTCGGCTGTCATCGCTTCCGATGCAGCGTGCGGCCGTTCTGGCCGGGGGCGGAGCGGCGCTGCTGCCGCGCTCGCTGGTCGGCCAGGACGTGTCGGTCGGAAGGTTGGTCCGTCGGGGCGTGCAGAACGAAGCGCCGCCCGAGCTCTGGGTGCTGCACACGTCCAGGCGGCTGGTCGACCCGAAGGTGACGGCCTTCGTGCAGTTCCTGGCCGCAGCTCTCGCCGGGCAGATGCCCGAGATTGCACGACCGGGCGGATGATCCCTCGGCAGGAGAGGCCGGGCCGTGCCACCCGCGCGGCTTTGGCCACCTCGCGCCCGTTCATGCCGCCGGGCAGGCCCACGTCCGTGACGAGACTAGTCAGCTGGGATGAAACAGAGTGTGCCTGCCTGACGTGCCGGGCCGCCGGCATCGTTCGGATGATTGACGCCATCCATAACCGGCACCTCAGGGAAATCGAACGGGCTGACGCCGTCTAGGCAAGCCACGTTCACGCCGAACGAGTTTGGATCGGATCGCCGTCGCAGATGCGTAGAGATGCCGCAATGAGAGCAGAAGAAGTGCTCTGCCGCTCTGGTGTTGAAGCGGTAGCTCGTGAGCGTATCAGCGCCTTGCGTGATTCTGATCCCGGCCGTCCCGGCGGCAACGACGACAGCGCCCCGCATCCGACAGTAAGAGCAATTGCATCGACGAACCGAATTGAAACCGTCGCTGAGCGTCACCTCAAACTGCACTGCGCCGCAGTGACACTGTCCGGACCTCTTGTTTGTATCGTCTACCATGCCGTTTGCATCTCCTATACCGCGAGATGGTTAAGCTACTACAACTCTATCGTCACATCCCAGGATGTCGATATTCCGAGGTATACACTAGGCAAAATACCCGTCCTTCGGTATGCAATCATCATTGCACGTCCGTAGTTGAACCAGACGCCGTCGTCTATTCGAAACAGCTCCATGCGAGACTTTGCCACCTGCCTTACAAGACCCAGCGAGTTCAGTAACATCAGTGTTTCCCGCCCATATTCATAACCTCCTAGGCAAGTCTGATTGTTGTCATTCCCACGAGGATGATGACGGCGGCTACCGTGCGGCTCCAGCCGAAGCGTTCCTTGAGGACGAAAGCCGATATCGCCATCCCGAACAGGATGGCAGCTTCGCGCAACGCGGCGACGACGGCGACCGGCGCATGCGTCATGGCCCAGAGTACAAGCACGTAGGCCCCAAGGGTGAAGGCGCCACCCGTCAGCCCGAGGTGCCATCGGCTGCCGAGATGCCGGGCTAGATCTGCACGTCGCCGTAGCAACGACCACCCGACGATCGCCGGCGCCGTCAGCAGGAATATCCACATCGTGTAGGCGACCGGGTTGCCGGACAGGCGCGCGCCGGTTCCGTCAATCAGCAGGTATGACGCGATGACGACCACGTTGATCAGGGCGAACCGCATCGCGCTGCCGGAAAGGGCAGCCGCTCCCCGCTCCATGAACACAAGCGCGAGCAGGCCGCCGGAGATCAGAACGATCCCCGCCCACTCGCCGGCGCCGAGGTGCTGGCCAATCAGCGGGCCGCTTGCCAGGGCGACGAGCAGAGGCGGGCCGCCGCGCATCAGCGGGTAGGCCTGGCTCATGTCCCCCGTTCGGTAAGACGCTCCAGTCAGCAGGAAATAAGCCACGTGGATCACGGCTGATGCCGCGACGCAGCTCCAGCTCGCTGGGCGCGGCAGCGACAAGAACGGTAGCACGGCCGCTGAGAAGAGGGCGGCGCTCCCGGTGATCACAACGATGTCGAGGAACTTGTCCGGGCTCGATTTCACGAGAGCGTTCCAACTTGCATGCAGTAGCGCTGCAAGTAGAACAAGAAGCATGACGGTTGTTGACACGACCGATATTCCGCGTTCCCTGCCGGTTCATGGGAGATATATGTTAAGAGCCTACGTCCTACAATCTGTCTTGTGGGACGTACAGGAGCTGCGTCGCCTGCGCTCTTCAAAGGCGCACCGGAATTACCATTTCTCACCCGACGCCGGCTATGGCCGGCTGCTCGCTGATCTGAAGAACGGCGTAGTTGCACGGATCGGCGCGTGGTCTGAAGGTGGCCCCTCCAGGCGAGCGCC
>CAXUBM010000122.1:0-1089 GCA_964249235.1 uncultured Acetobacteraceae bacterium
GTCAGCCGCTAGGCTTGAAACCCGATCAGGTGTTGGAGCGACGCGAGACGCTGTGCGCGGGACACGACGGCACCACCAAGGCCCGGGATCAAACAGCTAGTGATCCGCGTCGGGCACCGGCGTGGCCACGAACGGACCCGCACTGAAGACGCTCCCCTCGTTGTAGTACTCGCCGACGACTTGGCCGAGATCATTGATCCCCGTGACCACGGTCTCGGTCGCGCCCGGATACTCGAACGTCGTGATCTTGCCGCCGATTTCGACGAAACCGAAATCCGGGCCGTAAAAGCCGGATGAGGCGTTGCCCGCCACCTCGCCCAGATTGTTGATGGCGGTCGGTTGGGTGAACGAGACTCCGGGGATCGCGACGGTCTCAATGGTGCCGTTCGTATCGACGAACCCCACGCTCCCGATCTCCTCGTCGAACACGCCGGTGACCGTTCCGTACGAGCCGGCGATCTGGCCGCGATCGTTGATCGCAGTCGCCTCGACCGAGTAGGCGTTTTCTATCAGCGGCACCTCGAGCGCTGTGAAGGTCCCCCCCTTCTCGACGAAACTCGTCCCGGGGGTCGTCCCGCTCGGAATGAGCAACTCGCTGATGCCGATGACCTCGCCGGAATCGTTGACGCCGCCGGACACCGGATAGTTTGGGAACGGGGAGCTGAAGTTCTGGGCTTTTCCGAACGTCCCGGTGAAAGGGTCGAACTGCTGGGTGACAACCTGCGCATAGTAGGAGGTGTAGGTGCTGCCGACGACCAGGTCGAGATTGTTGAGCCCGCTCACGCTCAGACCGCTGTCTCCCTGACTGACCAGCACCGTGTCGTAGCGGCCGCCCGTCCGCACGAAGATGCGCGCTCGGCCGGAGCCGTCGGTGAAATTGCCGGCAATCTGACCGAAATCGTTGATGCCTCCCACGCTGGCGCCGGTTCCGGCGAACTGCCCAGGCACGTCGAAGGTCGAGAAGACGAACATCACCATGTTGCCCTCCTGTCGCTGCCCGACCGAGATGGCATCAGCGCCTCGCGGCGATCATCGCCGGCAGCCCCTGCGGGATGCTACAGCCGCGGCAGGCCTTTTCAAAGGATCAGC
>CAXUBM010000122.1:1099-6236 GCA_964249235.1 uncultured Acetobacteraceae bacterium
GGTTGATCCCCGACGGCTCGTGTTCATCGACGAGACCTGGGCCAAGACGAACATGGAGCCGCTACGGAGGATGGGCGCAAAGGGCCAGCGGCTCCGAGCCACGATCCCGTTCGGGCACTGGAGACCATGACGTTCCTGGCAGCCCTCCGGCGTGACCGGATTGGAGGCCTACGTCGAGCAGGTTCTCGTCCCGACCCTGCCGCCGGGCGACATCGTCGTGCTCGACAGTCTCGGCAGCCACAAAAGCCAAGCCGTTCGAAGGCGTCTGCGTGGCCACGCCAAAACCTCGTCCTGCTCCAACCCCGCGCTCCCGGCCGTGAGTCACCGGCAAAGCAGAACACGGCTGCTGCGTCAGCGTGTCGAGACCGGACGCATATGGCTCCCCCGCAGCTGCGTGGGTCGACCCAGCCTGCAGACTCCGGCGCCGGGGCGACGGCCGCGTTGCGTCTGCTCCATGCTTCAGCGCCGCGTGACGTCGCCGTCAGGGGACGCGGTAGAAGGGATCCGGCAGCAGGAAGCTGCGCTCGGCCTGGCCGCCGGCCAGGTCGGATGGCTGATCGCCGATGTTGGCGATGATGTCGAAGCCCGCCCGCGCGATGGCCGCCCGCACCGGCGTCTTGAAATCGGCGGCCGACGCGTAGGCCCGACCGTCCGGCACCATGTAGAGATGGCGGTAGCCGACATATCCGACGGCGCGGAGATTGTCCGCCGTCGCCGCCCGCTGGCTCTCCGGCCGGCCGGTGATGAAGAAGACGGTGACGCCACGGCTCCTCGCGTCGCGGAACAGCGCGAGTGTCGGCGCGATCGCGACCGCTCGGGCGGACAGGTCCCAGGCGGCAAATCCGCACGGACCGTCCGGAACGAGACACGGTCCGGCGGTGAAACGGCCAAAATCGTTGGCCTTCAAGACCTCCCAGTTCGACAGCGCCGTCTCGTCCACGTCGAGAACCAGCGCCGGGCGGCGCGCGGTCCGTGCGCGAGCGTCGATCCATTGCGTCGCCGCCGCGTCGACCGTGGCAAGCCCGCGTCCATACGCTGCCGAATCGTGATAGGCGGCGGCAGCGATCTTGGCGTCGCCGACATTGCCTGGTTGTGCCACGACGACGGTGTCTGGCGGCAGCACGAGCCTCGGCGCGCCGCCCACGGAGAGCGTACCGGACCGGACGGCCGGATCTGCGCCGTGGGACGCCGGCGCGGTGCAGGCCGACAGGCAAGCTGCGACCAGCACGGCAGCCGCACCGCGCCATCGGGCAATCTTCACGTGCATATCCAGAAACCTCCGCGCGAGATGACAGAGGCAGCGTCCATCCGTGTATCTCCGGGCAACGCGGCCAACTACGGCGTCGCCGGGCCGGAGGACGGAGCGGTCTGATCTCCGTCGGTCCCCGGCGAGGCGGACGCCGCAACCTGCGCGAACGGCACATGAGCCGGGGTGACGATCCGGGCGATGTCGCGGACGAGACTGTTGGCGACACCGGGTGCCGGCCTGTTGCCCTGCGTGTTGACCCAGGCGACGATCGCCGTGCCGCTGGCCGGGCGCATCCAGTTGGCGGTGTTGTAGCCGGGAAGGCCGCCGGTGTAGCCGAACCAGCCGTTGCTGCAGCCGATGCCGAGACCGAAGCCGAACCCTTCCCCGGTCGGCAGGCAGTGGAGCCGCGCGCGCTGGCTGGCCGCGCTGTTGGTCCGACCCTCGACATAGAGGGCGAGCCAGCGCCGGCTGTCGGCCATGTCGGAGATCATCTCGCCCGCAGCACCGGTCAAGGACACAGGCAGCATGCGGGTCACATCCTTCCAGCCGTCCGTCCCCTCCGGCTCGTAGCCGTGCGAATACGGCTCGGGCATGGCCTGCGTGTCGGGGTAGGAGGTCTGGTCCAGATGATAGCGCGTCAGCAGGCGGCGGCGGATCTCGTCGGCGACGCTGCGGCCGGTCACCGCCTGGATCACCTGACCGAGCAGCAGATAGTTGGTGTTGCTGTAGCGATAGCCCCGGCCCGGCGGGAAGTAGGGCTTGTGCGCGACGCCCCAGCCGATGACCGTCCGGGAATCGAATGTCATCTCCGGCGTGAGATCGATCTTGTTCATCTGTCCGGTGTCGTAGGCCTCGAACAGGCCGCTCCGCATGTCGCAGAGCTGCCGCACGGTGATGTGCGACGCGTCCGGCACGACCACGCCGAGATCGAAGCGGCTGATCGGGTCGTCCAGCCGCAGCTTGCCTTCGTCGACGAGCTGCAGGATCACGGTCACGACGAAGGTCTTGGTGTTGCTGCCGATGCGGAAATGATCGTCGGCGGTCATCGGCCGCTTCGCGGCGAGGTCGGCGAAACCGAAGGCGTGGGCGTAGGACCCGCCGGCGCCGTCCCAGACACCCACCAGCACGCCCGGCACCGGGGTGGTGTTGCCGAACAGCCGCCGATCGTGCTCGACCGCGGCGGCGATCCGGGCCTGGACCTGCGGGTCGAGGCCGGCGGGCGCGGCGACGGCGGACGGGCCGCCCGCGAGCCACAGGGCGGCGAGGGCAGCGAGATGTCTGTTCACGGCGGCAGCGTCCCGCGGATGAAACGACCGAGTGCGGCCAGCGCCGCCCGACCCTGGGCGACCTCGGGATGAAACAGCGTCCAGGCATGGATCATCTCGGGCCAGACCTCGAGCGTGACCCGCACATCCGCGGCGGCGGCCACGGCGGCGAGGCGCAACGCATCGTCGAGCAGCGTCTCGGCGGACCCGACCTGGATCAGCATCGGCGGCAGGCCGCGCAGGTCGGCGTGGATCGGTGAGACCAGCGGGTCGCGCGCATCGCTGCCGCCGCCCAGATAAAGGCTGGCGAGCTCTTCGAGGTACGGCCGCTGGATCAGCGGGTCGAGCTCGGCCTTGCCCGTCATCGTGCCGCCGCGCATCTCGAGGTCGACCCAGGGCGAGCTGCACCAGACGGCGCCCGGTAGCCTGATGCCGGCATCGCGCAGCCGGCAGAGTGCTGCCACCGCCAGTCCGCCACCGGCGCTCTCGCCCGCGAGCGCGATCCGCTCCGGCGCCAGTCCCTGCGCGAGCAGGAAACGATAGGCCGCGACCGCATCCTCGAGTGCGGCCGGAAACGGATGCTCGGGCGCCAGCCGGTAGTCGAGGGCGAGCGTGCGCGCGCGGGCCTGCCGCCCGATCTCGGCGACGAGATGGCGGTGGCTGAGCAGCGAGCCGGCGATGTAGCCGCCACCGTGCAGGAACAGGACGACCCGCGCTGAATCGGCCTGCGGCGTAACCGTCCATTCGGCGGCGACACCGCCAACCTGCACCGGCTCGACAGCGACGTCCGCGGGCAGCGCGTAGGCGTGGCCGAACCCGTCCAGACGCGCGCGCCGCTCCGACAGGCCTGCCGGGCGCGGCCGCGACAGGAGCCGGTGGCGAATGGCGTCGATCTCGGCATCGGGCATGACCATCCCTCGTCCTCGTCACGGGCTTGCCCGAGCCGGAGCAGCATCGATGCGGCTCCGACACATGTCTAGCGGCTTGTCGCAAGCAGACCGTCGAGCCGGTGTTCGGCACCATCAATGGCGCCGTGGAGTTCCGACGCTTCTCCCTGCGCGGCATCACCAAGGTCGCCATCGAGGGGACCCTCGTCACACTCGCCTACAACTGCCGCCGCACGACCAACCTCATGGCCACACCATGAGGAACCATCGCCCCCAGCCTCTCACAGGCTGCCGAGGAAGCGAAGCGAGGACGCTGTCCTCGACCTGCGAAGGGCCTCGGGCCCTTCGATCCCGGTCTGTTTCTCTTTGTCACGGGATGCTGGATGGCTCGCCGCGTGCTCGCACCCAGACCGGCGCATCCTCGCAGCTTGCGTAGCCACAGCGCACCCGTCTGAACGTCCCGACCGCGCCTTCGGCGCCCCCGCCCATTGCGACGAGCGAATTACGCCGAACGGTGAAACGCGACCGTCTTTCAGCAGCCTGCTTAGCTAGATCCAGCGCCAACCCGACAGGCTGCTTGCAAGCTGCTGAGAGACGGTCGCGTTACCCTTTCGACCTGACTCTCCTGTCTCAATCCGCGGAGGCGTCGAAGGCGCGGTCGGGACGTTCAGCTGCGTGCGCTGCTCAGCGACGTCAGCTGCGAGGCGCGGGTGCCGACAGCTTATCCGTTGCGGACGATCCGAGCGATCATTGACGAGGCGCTGGACGTCATGTCGGGTGACTTCGAGATCCCGCCGGAGAACCTGCGGCGCGCGCTGCTGTTGCAGGCCCGTTCGGAGCGCCAGTTGATGGAGCAGCTCGACGACAACCTGCTGTTCCGCTGGTTCGCCGGCGTGGCGATGGACGCGCAGGTGTGGGACGCGAGTACCTTTAGCAAGAACCGCGACCGGCGGCTGGCAGGCGACATCGCGCAGCGGCTGCTTGCGGTGATGTCGGACGAGCATTTCTCGGTGGATGGCACGCCGACCCAGGCGTGGGCGAGCCACAAATCCTTCCAGCCGCAATCAGTCGAAGACGAGCCATCCGCACCGGGTCGGAGCGCCGATCGATTGAGCGTCCGGGTCGCAATCGCGGAGCGTCGCTGGCGAGGGCAGAAGCGCAGCGATCAGACGCATGCGAGCACGACCGATCCGCAAGCCCGCCTCGCCCGCAAGTTGGACGGCACGTCGAGCATTCTCGCCGATGCCGGCCATATGCCGATGCAGAACAGGAACCGGCCGGTCAGCGGGGTCTGCCTCAACCATGCGAGCGGGACGGCCGAGCGCGATGCCGCGCGGGTTCCGCGGGACGAGCGGCCCGGGGGCCCCCACCCCAAGTCTCAGCCTCCGCGAAAGAACAAAGCCAAGAGCCGGATGCAAGGGCCGCCGGCCCTTGCCGGGTCGAGGGCAGAGCCCTCGCCTCGCTTCTCCAGCAGCCTGTCAGGTCGGAGAGCGGACCTTGAGCGCAGCCGAGATACCGACCGCGTGCGAAGCCCCGGCGTCGGAACCATGGCTACCGCCGCCGCTCCAGATCGTGCGGATCGTGCGAGCAGAACACGTCCACCTCCGCCCCATGCGCCCGGTGCAGCGCCCGCAACCGCGCCTGGTTGCGGAACCGCATTCCCCGGTCCACCTCCATGACGCTCTGATAAACCCGCGCCCCCGACGGCGGCCGCCGCGTCCCGTCCAGTTCCGAAT
>CAXUBM010000123.1:0-767 GCA_964249235.1 uncultured Acetobacteraceae bacterium
GTCGTATTCGTCGGGCGGCGCGGCGTTCGGGCCAGCGAGTGCCATGGCCGGCTGGCGGCCGGCCTTCGGCAACCGCTGGGCGTGGCTCGCCATCACCCTGCTCGCCTTCGCCGCCTGGTGGCCGCTCGGCCTGGCCTCGATCGCGCTGATGGTCGGCAGCGGCCGCTTCGGTGCCGGCCGCGGCCGGCGCGGCGCCGACTGGGCCCAACGCTGGGCAAGCTGCTGCAACACCTCGCGTTCGAGCGGCAACCACGCCTTCGACGATTACCGGTCCGAGACCCTCAAGCGTCTCGAGGAGGAACAGCGCGAATTCGCGGCCTTCCTGGAGCGGCTGCGGGTCGCCAAGGACAAGTCCGAGTTCGACGCCTTCATGGCCGAACGCCGGCAACGGCCGAACGAGCCCGGCTGACCCCCCGGAGCGTCGACGGCAAGCCAGGTCCAGGAGGCGCCCGCCTCCTGGCGGCTCCTCCCCGACAACGCCGCGGCTTTCTAGCTCACCCCATCGAGCCGCCGCAGCCCGGGAAACCGCCACATCCAGAGCGCCGCCACCACCAGCGTCCCCGCCCCGCCCAGCACCACCGCCGGCACCGCGCCCACGAGCGACGCCAGCGTCCCGCTCTCGAACTCGCCCAGCTGGTTCGACGAGCCGATGAACAGCATGTTCACCGAAGCCACCCGCCCACGCACCTCGTCGGGCGTGCGCAGCTGCACCAGCGTCGAGCGCACCACCACGCTGATCACGTCCGCTCCGCCCAGCACCGCCAGCC
>CAXUBM010000123.1:777-5481 GCA_964249235.1 uncultured Acetobacteraceae bacterium
ACGCGGCCGAGAGCGGGATCGAGCGCGACAGCCCGAACACGATCGTCGCCAGTCCGAACACGCCGACCGCTCCGAACATCCACGCGCCCTCCCGCCGCCTCAGCGGCCGCCGCGCCAGCACCGCCGCCACCAGCAGCGCGCCCACCGCGGGCGCGGCCCGCAGCAGCCCGAGCCCGAACGGCCCCGCATGCAGGATGTCGCGCGCGTAGACCGGCATCAGCGCCGTCGCCCCGCCCAGCAGCACCGCGAACAGGTCCAGCGAGATCGCCCCCAGGATGTCCGGCCGCGACCGGATGAACACGATCCCGCCCAGCAGCGACGTCATCGTCACCCGGTCCCGCCGCGCCGGCGGCCGCTCCATCCGCACCGACCCCATCGCCGCCGATCCGAGCACGAACGCCGCCGCCGGCACCGCGAACGACGCCGTCGGGTTCAGCCCGTAGAGCAGCCCGCCCAGCGACGGTCCGACGATCGTCGCCGTCTGCGACAACGACGAGGCCAGCGCCGACGCCCGCGCAAAATCCGCCGGGGCCACCAGCGCCGGCAGCAGCGCCTGCTGCGCCGGCCGCTCGAAGGCGCGCGCCGTGCCGAACAGGAACTCGATCGCATAGATCGCGAGCGGCGTCAGCGCGTGCAGCGCCACACCCAGCGCCAACGCCAGCGCCGCCAGGCTCTCCAGGCCCTGGCACAACCGCACGATCAGCCGCCGGTCGAACCAGTCGACCACCTGCCCCGAGACGAACACCAGCCCCGCCATCGGCAGGAACTGCGCCAATCCCAGCAGTCCCAGCGACAATGGCCGCCCCGTCATTGCGTAAAGCAGCCAGCCGAGTGCGACCGCCTGCATCTGTGCGCCGAACGACGACGCCGTCCGCGCAACGAGAAACGCCCTCACACGGTGAAGTATTTCGCCCGCGGATGGCCGATCACCAGCGCGCTCGTCGACTGTTCCGGATGCAGCTGCCACTCGTCGGACAGCGACACCCCGATCCGCTCCGCACCCAGCAATCGGAGCAGCGGCCCCTGGTCCTCGAGCCGCGGGCACGACGGATAGCCGAACGAATAGCGCGAGCCCCGGTATTCCTGGCTCAGCAGCCGGTCCATCTCGCGCGCATCCTCGCCGGCATAGCCGAGCTCGGCGCGGATCCGCTTGTGCGTGTACTCCGCCATCGCCTCGGCCATCTCGACCGACAACCCGTGCAGATAGAGATAATCCTGGTAGCGGTCGCCGCCGAACCATTCCCGCGCCCGGTCCGACGCGGTCTGGCCCACGGTGACCACCTGCAGCCCGACCACGTCGCGCTCGCCGGCATCCACGTCGCGCACGAAGTCGGCGATGCACTCGCCATCCTCGCGCCGCTGCCGCGGCAGGGCGAAGCGCGCCACCTCCCGATCGTGGTCTGCCGGGTCGAACAGGATCAGGTCGTTGCCCTCGCCGGCCGCCGGCCAATAACCGTAGATCGCCTGCGGCTTGAGGATCGCCTCCGCCTCGCACAGGGCCAGCATCCGCCGCAGCACCGGCCGCAACTCGCCCTTGGCCCAATCGAGGAACTCCTCGATCCGCCGCCCCTGCTTACGGAACCCCCACTGCAGCTGGTACAGGCTGCGCTCGTTGAGGAACGGCAGGATCGCCCGCGTCTCCGCTTCGATCACCCGGGGTCCGAAGAAGGGCGGCGTCGGCAGCCGGTTCTGCTCCGCCGCCAGCCGCCCCCGCCGGGCTCGCGCCGCCTCGCGGTCCAGCCCCGCCTCGACGGCAGGTGCTGCGTCGCCCGAGTTCTTCCGCCGCGCGGCCCGGCCCGATGCCGGCCGCCGCGTCCGCTCGGCGGCCAGGAACGCGTTGAGCCCGCCTCCTGTCACCTTGTCCATCAGGTGCAGCCCGTCGAAGGCGTCGCGCGCATAGGCGACCGCCCCCGTCGCATACGCCGCCGCGCAATCCTCCTCGACATAGGAGCGCGTCAGCGCCGCCCCGCCGAGCAGCACCGGCAGCCCCACTCCCTCGCGCGCCATCGCCTCGAGGTTCTCGCGCATCACCACGGTCGACTTGACCAGCAGCCCCGACATCCCGATCGCGTCCGCCCGGTGCGTGCGCGCCGCCTCGAGCATGTCGGCCAGCGGCACCTTGATGCCGAGATTGACCACCCGGTAGCCGTTGTTGGTCAGGATGATGTCGACCAGGTTCTTGCCGATGTCGTGCACGTCGCCCTTGACGGTGGCGAGCACGATGGTGCCGCGCTCCTGGCCCTCGATGCGCTCCATGTGCGGCTCCAGGTGCGCCACCGCCGCCTTCATGGTCTCCGCCGACTGCAGCACGAACGGCAGCTGCATCTTGCCCGCCCCGAACAGCTCCCCCACCGTCTTCATGCCGTCGAGCAGGATCGTGTTGATGATCTCCAGCGGCGCACGGCGGCCCATCGCCTCGTCGAGCTCCGCCTCCAGCCCCTTGCGGTCACCGTCCACGATCCGGTCGCGCAGCCGCTCCTCGACCGTCTCCGCCCGCGCCTTCTTCGCCACGTCCGCCGCCCGCCGGTCCGCGAACAGCGCCAGCAGCCGGTGCAGCGGATCGTAGCCCTCGCGCCGGTTGTCGAGCAGCAGGTCGGCCGCCACCTGCACCTCCTCGGGCGGGATCGCGTGAAGAGGCCTGATCTTGCTCGCATGCACGATCGCGGCCGTCATTCCGGCCGCCACGGCCAGGTCGAGGAACACCGAATTGACCACCGCGCGCGCCGCCGGATTGAGCCCGAACGACACGTTCGACAGCCCCAGCACGATCTGCACCTCGGGGAACCGGTCCGAGATCGCCCGGATCCCGTCCAGTGTCCACGCCGCCAGCTTGCGGTCGTCCTCGTTGCCGGTCGCCACCGTCAGCACCAGCGGGTCGATCATCAGGTCCGATCGCGGCAGCCCGTGCCGGTCGCAGCAGAACCGCACCAGCCGCTCGGCGATCGCCAGCTTGCGTTCGGCGGTCTTGGCCATTCCCTCCTCGTCGATGGTCCCCGCCACCACCGCCGCCCCGAAGCGCCGCGCCAGCGCCAGCCGCTCGGCCGCGTGCTCTTCCCCGTTCTCGAAATTGAGCGAGTTGATGATCGGCTTGCCGCCGTGCCGCTTGAGCGCCTCCTCCAGCACCGGCAGCTCGGTGCTGTCGATCATCAGCGGCGCGTTCACCGAGCCGGTGAACCGGCGTATCACCTCGTTCATCTCGGCCGTTTCGTCGCGCCCGACGAACGCCGTGCACACGTCGATCGCGTGGCTGCCCTCGACCGCCTGCTCGCGCCCCAGGGCGACGCACCCGTCCCAGTCCCCCGCCTCCTGCAGCTCGCGCCAGCGCCGGGAGCCGTTGGCGTTGCAGCGCTCGCCCACCGCGAAGAAGGCGTTCTCCTGCCGCAGCGGCACCTGCCCGTAGAGCGACGCCACCGAGGGAATCGCGACCACCGACCGCCGCGCCGGCGCCGGCCGCCACGCATCGCCGCCGCGGCGCCGCAGCATCGCGTCCAGCGCCTCGATGTGCGCGATCCCGGTGCCGCAGCAGCCGCCGATCAGGTTGATCCCGTCTTCCTCGAGAAACCGGTCGAGCCAGGTGCTCATCTCCCCCGGGCCGAGCGGGTAGTGCGTGTGCCCGTCATGCAGCTCCGGCAGGCCGGCATTCGGCAGGCACGAGATCAGCCCCGGCCAGTGGCGCGCGAGATAGGCGACGTGCTCCGCCATCTCCTGCGGCCCGGTGGCGCAGTTGAGCCCCATCAGCGGCACGTCCAGCGCCTGCACGATCGTCGCGGCCGCGGCGATGTCGGGCCCGACGAGCAGTGTGCCGGTCGTCTCCACCGTCACCTGGACGAAGATCGGCGTGTCCGTGCGCAGTCGCTCCCGCGCCCGCTTGGCCCCGTTCACCGCCGCCTTGATCTGCAGCGGATCCTGGCAGGTCTCGATCAGGATCGCGTCGACCCCGCCCTCGATCAGGGCGCCGCACTGCACCGCCAGCGCCGCCTCCAGCGGATCGTAGCCGATATTGCCCAGCGTCGGCAGCTTCGTGCCCGGCCCTACCGAGCCCAGCACCCAGCGGTGCCGCCCGTCGGCGAACCGCTCCGCCGCTTCGCGCGCCAGCGTCGCCGCCGCGCGGTTGATCTCGACCGCCCGCTCGGCAAGCCCGAACTCGGCCAGCGTCACCGGCGAGCCGCCGAAACTGTTGGTCTCGACCAGGTCGGCGCCGGCGGCGAAGTAGCCCTCGTGGATCTCGCGCACCAGGTCGGGCCGCGACAGGTTGAGGATCTCGGTGCAGTTCTCCTGCCCCCAGTAGTCGCGCTCGAGCTCGAGCGTCATCGACTGCACGCGGCTGCCCATCGCGCCGTCGCAGAGCAGCACGCGATCGTTCAGGGCATCGAGCAGGTGAGGACGGGACATGGCGCCACCATGTAGGGCCTTGCGTCCCGCCCCCCAATGGCGGGCGAGCCCCTTAATCGCCTCAGCGAAACGGCCGCTCGCGTTCCTCCATGTGCGCCCGCACCGCCTCGTCGCTCAGCCGCGCGTCGTAGATCGAGCGCGGATCGATGCTGCGCGCCACCAGCGTCGCGGCCACCAGCGCGACCAGGATCGGCACCGCCAGCGCCCGGTCCAGCCCGGTCAGCTCGAAGAGCAGGACCACCGACGAGATCGGCCCCTGCGTCGTCGCGGCCACGAACGCGCCCGCCCCGACCAGCGCGAACGCCCCCGGCG
>CAXUBM010000123.1:5491-6193 GCA_964249235.1 uncultured Acetobacteraceae bacterium
CCAGCGACGAGAGCGCCCCCAGCATGCCGCCGAGCAGTGCGCCGATCGTCAGCGACGGCGTGAACAGCCCGCCCGGCACGCCGGCCACGAGGCAGAGCAGGGTTGCCGCCGGCTTGAGCGCCAGCAGCGCCAGCAGCGCCCCGGGGCCGAGCCGCCCGTCGAAGGCGAGCGCGCTGAGGTCCTTGCCGTTGCCGAGCAGGGCGGGGAACCGGATCGACGCCGCCCCCAGCACCAGCAAGGCGGCCGCCGGCGCCATCAGCCGCCAGCGCCCGCGCGGCCGGTTGCGGTCCGTCCAGGCCACCGCCCGAACGAACCCCACCGCGCACAGCCCGATCAGGAGGCCGGCCGGCAGCGCCCAGGCGACCAGCGCGGCCGAACCGGTCATCGCCGCGACCGCATAGGTCGGCCGGTCCGGCAAGGCGAGAAACGACACCGAGGTGGCGATCGCCGATGCGGCGAAGGCCGGCAGCACCAGCCGCAGCGATGGTGTCCCGCGCAGCACCTCGATGGCGAACAGCGCCCCGCCCAGCGGCACCCCGTAGGCCGCGGCCATGCCGGCGCCCGCCCCGCAGGCGACCAGCAGGCGCCGCTGCGCGTCCGGCATCCCGAACCGGTCCGCGCACACATCGCCGATCACCGCCCCCGCCTGCTTGGGCGCCCCCTCGCGCCCGAGCGAGGCACCCATGCCCACCACGCTGACCG
>CAXUBM010000124.1:0-3665 GCA_964249235.1 uncultured Acetobacteraceae bacterium
CCAGCGCGTCGCCGGCGGGGCCGGTGGGGTGGCCGTGCTCGTCGAGAGTCTCGGTGACGGGGCCGGCGGCGAGCGTGCTGGGGACCACCACGGTGCCCATCTCGGACAGGATGCCGTGCCAGGCGAGGTTGGCGCGGGCGCCGGCGGCGCGGCCGGCGGAGTAGCTGGCGATCGCGGCAGGGCGCCAGAACCACTCCTCGAGGAAATGGTCGGTGAGGTTCTTCAGGCCGGGCTGGACGCTCCAGTTGTATTCGCCGGCGACGACGACGAAGCCGTGCGCGGCACGGAGCTGGGCGGCGAGGCGCTCCATGTTGGCGGGCGCCTCGCCCTTGGGATGCTCCTTGTACATGCGGTCGAGCATCGGCAGGCCGACGGCGCGGGCGTCGACCAGGGTGGCGTGGTGGCCACGACCGGCGAGACCGGCGGTCAGGTAGGTGGCGAGGCGGATGCCGGCGCGGTCGGCGCGGTAGGAGCCGTAGAAGACGAGGAGGTCGAGTGGCATGAGGTCGCTCCCGCTGCTGGCACGTGGGCAAGGCGGCGCCGTCGGCGCCGGGCCGCGGGGCGGGTCTCGCCGCGTGCGACGCTAACATGTTCGCGAGAGGCACCGCCACTAACGGCTTGTTAGTGAACTCGCCTTACACGGCAAGGAGCGGTTAACGGACGCTTATCGCGGCCGGTCCGAGCTTCGAGGAGACAACCCTTGCGTTGCACACGACATGCGCTGCTCACGGCGGCGCTTCTGACATCCGGCGCGGCGGCGGCCGCGCCGGGCACACCGCCGCCGGTGTCCGCACCGTCGCTGGTGCCGATCGGCGCGGTCTCGGCCTCGCAGACGGTGGAGTTCGACATCATCCTGCCGCTGAGCAATCCGGCGGGCCTGGACGCGCTGATCGCTCAGCAGCAGGACCCGACGTCCTCGCAATATCACAAATGGCTCAAGCCGAGCGACTTCGCGGCCCGGTTCGGCGCCAGCCAGCAGATCGTGTCGATGGTGACGGCGGCACTGCAGTATTTCGGCATGCAGGTGACGCCGCAGAGCCGCTCGCTGCACGTCACCGGCACGGCGGCGCAGGTCAACCAGGCGTTCAACGTGAGCCTGGCACTGGCGCAGACGCAGTTGGGACAGACCACGGTGGTGGCGAACCGGAAGCCGAGCCTGCCGCCGGCGCTGGCCTCGGTGGGCGCGCTCATCTCGGCCTTCAGCCCGAGCGGGTTCCAGGCGGCGCCGATGATGCATCGCGCCGCGGGCGGCTACTTCCATTCCAGCGCGTGGGGCTACTTCCATTCCAGCGCCTGGGGTTATTTCCTTTCGAGCGCGCTGGGCTATGCGGGCGGCGCGGCGCTGCCGCCGGGCTACTTCTACAGCGATCTCAAGCAGGCCTACGACTATCCGTCGTACCAGACGGTGGTGGGGCAGGGACACGGGACGCGCCTGGACGGGACCGGTGCGACGGTCGCGGTGGTGATGTCGAGCGACGTGCAGGACTCCGACGTCGCGATGCTGTTCGACAACATGAATTTCCGGGCGAACTCGGGCCAGAAGGCGGATCCGGCGGTCCTGACGCGCCGGACGGTCAATGGCGGGGCGCCGTTCTCCCCGACCAGCCCGGCCGCCGAGGAGGCGACGGCCGACGTGGAGCAGGTGCTGGGCGGGGCGCCGGGGGCGAACCTGGTGCTCTACGACACGCCCGATCTGGGCGACCAGTCGCTGATTTCGGCCTACACGGCGATCGTCAACGACAACGTGGCCGACGTGGTCTCGATGTCCTACGGCCAGTGCGAACTGAACTACACGGCGGCCTACAACAACGGCATCGACCAGACCTTGGTCCTGAACATCTTCTCGGAGCTGTTCAAGCAAGGCAACGCGCAGGGCATCACCTTCGTGGCCGCCACCGGCGACGCGGGCGGGCTGGGCTGCGCCAGCACCGGCTACTATGCGGGCCAGGGCGGGAAGATGATCGCCGGCGTCGGCGTGCCGGCGGCCGATCCGGATGTCACCGCGGTGGGCGGCACCAACCTGGTGATCGCCGCCGACCGGGGCGGCGCGGATTCGAGCTATGTCGGCGAGAACGCGTGGGCGGATCCCGAGGTGCCGATCGATCCGGCGGGCATGGGGACCAAGCTCGCGGGCGGCGGGGGGGGATCGGGCGGGGGCGTGTCGACGATCTATCCGAAGCCGTCCTGGCAGGGGCTGGTGACCACCGGCTCGTCGAGCTGGCGGACGCTGCCGGACACGGCGATGCAGATGGGCGGCTGCCCGGACGTGGCGCAGTTGCCGTGCGATGGCGGGATGCTCGACCTGGACGGGTCGGGCAACGCCGACCGGTCGAGCCTGAACGTGGTCTTCGACGGGCAGCTCGACAACGTGGTCGGCACCAGCCTGGCGGCGCCCGAGTTCGCGAGCGTGGTGGCGCTGATGGTCGAGGCGCAGGGGCGGCAGGGCAACCTCAACCCGACCCTCTACACGCTGGCGCAGCGCCAGGCGTCGGGCGGGGCGCACTACTTCCACGCCGGCGTCGGCGGTTGGGACGGGGTGGTGGCCAGTGGGACGGGCTACAACTGGACGACCGGGGTGGGCACGCCGGACGTGGCCGTGCTGCTCGGCCTGTCGAGTGCGGCGCGGGCCGGGTCGCCGCAGAGCGCGTCCAACCCGTAACGGTGCGCGGCTCCCGCGTTGGGGAGTTCGGGGTCCGGCTGGGGAGCGGCATCGTCTGCGGGCGGTGCCGCTCTTCGTTGTGTGAAGCAACCGTTGAGGATTGCGTAACCGCCCTGGGCGAGACTGGCACGCGTAGAGGCGCACGTATGCTGATCCGCGGACCTTTCATTGCCATGCGACCCGACCGCGTTTCGCGATGGCTGGCGGCCGTGCTGCTCGGGTGGGCGCTGGCGCTGCTGGCCGTCGACGGGGCGCGGGCGCAGTTCACGCGCTTCGAGAACCTGACCGACGAGCAGGGTCTGGGCAACGCGTCGGTTTCGGCGATCGCGCAGGATCGGGACGGCTATGTCCTGCTCGGGACGGAGGCGGGGCTTTACCGCTACGACGGCACGGGCGTGGCGCCGGTCGATGCGGGCGCAGGACTGCCGGCGGATGCGTGGATCCGCTCGATGTCGGTGGATACGCGCGGCCGCCTTTGGGTGGCCACACCCGACACGCTCTATGTCCGGCGGGAGCGCCGGTTCGTGGCGGTCGATACGGGAAGCACGCTCAGGCTGGCCTCGCCGCACGTGCTGGCGATGCTGGCAGAGCGGGTGGTCGTCGACGATCGCGGCCGGCTGATCGCGGCCACGCTGGACGGGAGCGGCGCCGGGCGTTTCACGCCGCTGCCCGGCCTCGAGGCGGCGGGACCGATGCGTTTCGTGGTGGCCGATGGGCCGGCGGCGCTGCTGGCCGGGTGCGGGACGGCGCTGTGCCGCGTCGAGGGCGGGCGCGTGAGCGTGATCGGCAAGGCGGCGGGGCTGCCGGCGGACGCGTGGCAGGTGGCGCGACGCGGGCCGGACGGGACGCTCTGGGCGCGAAGCCTGGACCGGCTGGCGTGGCGGCGGCCGGGCGACGCCTCGTTCCAGGTGGTGCCGGTGCCGGGCGAGCGCGGTTGGTTCAACATCACGGTGCCGTCGCGGCTGGATCTGGCGGTCGATGGGCGCGGCCGGGTGCTGCCCCAAGG
>CAXUBM010000124.1:3675-6189 GCA_964249235.1 uncultured Acetobacteraceae bacterium
TTGCGGAACCACGAGGGCGGCCTGTCGGCGAGCCCGGTGGAGGCGCTCATGTTCGACCGCGAGGGATCGCTGTGGGTCGGCAGCGCCGCCCACGGCGCGTTCCACAGCATCGGCTGGGGCCATTGGGAGCACTGGACGGCCGAGGACGGACTGCCGAGCGACATCGTCTGGTCGATGACGCGGCCGGCGGGCGGGCCGCTCTGGGTGGCCACCTACGCGGACGCGGTCGCGCTGGATGGACACGGCCAGTCGGTGCGGGGGGGAAGCGAGAACGTCTCGGCGACCCGCAGCGGCCGGCTTTGGTTCGCGCCGATGCGGGCGCCGCTGGCGCGGCTGGACCGGACGGGCGGCCCGCTCGACCGGGTGCCGATCGAGGGGCTGGTGGCGTCGACGCTCCTGGACAGGGCCAACCGGTTCTGGGTGGCGACCAACAAGGGGCTGCGCCTGGTCGAGGATGCCGACGCGCCGGCCGCGCTGCTGCGCACGACGCTGGCGCTGGCGCGCCCGGTGCTGCAGGCGGCGGAGGATCCGGCGGGACGGATCTGGGCGGTGACGGCCGAGACGCTCTACCGCCGGGGCGAGGACGGGCGGTTCTCGCCCGTGGACGCGCCGCTGCCGGCGGGGCAGCAGGCGGTGGGACTGGCGTTCGGGCCGGACGGCATGGCCTGGGTCATGACCGACGGGGCTGGCATCGCGCAGTTCCGTGTGGACGGGGATCGGCTGAGACCGGCGGGAATGGTGGCGGCGCCGGTGATCGGGTCCAACAACATCCTGTTCGTGCTGCGCGACCGGCGCGGCTGGATGTGGGTGGGGACCGACCACGGCGTGGACGTGTCGGACGGGCGGCGGTGGCGGCACTACGACGCGTCGGACGGCCTGATCAGCAACGATCTGGACCAGTGGGCGGCGTTCGAGGATCGGGACGGCTCGATGTGGTTCGGGACCAGCCATGGTCTGAGCCATCTTCTCGACCCCACGCACGTGCCGGCAGTGGGCGCGCTGCATCCGCTGATCACGAAGGTGGCGATGGGCGAGCGGATGCTGCCGGTCGCGTCGTCGCTGCGGATCGCCTGGAGCTCGGCGCCGCTGGTGATCCATTTCGTCGATCTCGACTTCGCGCGTGGCCGCAACATCGGTTTTCGCTACCGGCTCGACGGGGTCGATACCGGCTGGACCGAGACGGCCGCGCACGAGGTCCGCTACGCGAGCCTGCCTGCGGGCCGGTTTCGGTTCGAGCTGATGTCGGTCGACGGGGCCCACCGGGCGGTGTCCGCGTCGACCGGGTTCACGCTGCGGGTGCGCGCGCCCTGGTGGCGGCGCTGGTGGTTCTGTGCGCTGTGCGTGCTGCTGACGGTGGCAGCCGTGGCGGCGGCCTGGCAGACGCGGGTGCGGCTGCTGGTCCGGCAGCAGCGGCGGCTGGAGCGCGTGGTGAGCGCGCGCACCGCCGAGATCGAGCAGGCAAGGATCGAGCTGCAGCGGCTGGCGATGTCGGACTGGCTGACCGGCTTGGCGAACCGGCGCGCGGTGATGGCGGCGCTCGAGGAGGCGGTGCCGGCGGCGCTGAGGTCGGGGGAGCCGCTGGCGGTGCTGCTGTGCGACATCGACCATTTCCGTAAGATCAACGACGGGTTCGGCCACCTCGCCGGAGACGCGGTGCTGGCGGAGTTCGGCGTCAGGCTGAAGGTCGCGCTGCGCGGGGCGGAGATGGCGGGCCGTTACGGCGGCGAGGAGTTCTGCATCGTGCTGCCGCGGGCGCCCGAGTCGGTGGCCGAGCGGGTGGCGTCGATCCGCTCGGCGGTGTCGGACGCTCCTTTCACGTTCGGACATGGGAGCCGCACCGTCACTTCGAGCGGCGGTCTGGCGTTCCTGCGCGAAGGCGACAGCGCGCTGTCGCTGCTGACCAGGGCGGACCATGCGATGTTCCGGGCCAAGCAGGAAGGGCGCAACCGCGTCGAATACGAGCGTGACGGCGCCAATGATGCCGCGGGGACGGAGGACGGCCCGCAGTGCTCGGCCTCGTCGCGGCGGGCGGAGCTGGAGCGGGATCTGCGCCTGGCGCTGGCGGAGGGGCAGTTCTCGCTGCACTACCAGCCGGTGGCCGACGTGAGGCGCGGCGTGGTGACGTCGTGGGAGGCGCTGCTGCGCTGGCAGTCGCCGACGCGCGGGCGGGTGCCGCCGGCGGAGTTCATCCCGTTTGCCGAGCAGGTCGGACTGATGCCGGAGATCAGCGACTGGGTTCTGCGCAAGGCGTGCCGCGAGGCGGCGGGGTGGCCGTCACGGGTGGGGATCTCGGTCAACTTGTCGGCCGTACAGTTCCGGATGCCGGACATGGTGGCCAGGGTGGAGGCGGCGCTGGCACAAAGCGGGCTGGCGGCCACGAGGCTGGAGCTCGAGGTGACTGAAACGGCAATGATCACCGAGGCGGCGGTGGCGAGCGCCATGCTCGACAAGCTGCGGCTGCGCGGGATCAAGGTGGCGCTGGACGATTTCGGGACCGGCTATTCGTCGTTGAGT